>JAFAPG010000887.1 GCA_019247235.1 Acidobacteriota bacterium | reverse complement strand
GTGCAGGACGTTAGAGATAATACCGGCAATAATGCTGATGGCGGCAATGGTAAGCGCGTCGTCGATCATCGCAGTCGATTCTCTGGACACCAATGAACTTCGCTGGTCGGGTTCTCGGAGATCGGTTGTTCCAGTTCCATTGATGTGGGTTAGGAGGCGCCCCTGACGCCTTCGATTTTCTCGGCAACGTTTAGCTTTCCTCCTCGCGCTTCTCCTTTTGAATGTTGAGCCCCAGCTGTTCCGCCTTTTTATAAAGATGACTGCGTTCAAGGCCCAGGGTCCGGGCGGCGTTGGTCATATGGAATCCGGCTCGCTTCAATTCTGCCAGGATAACCTCGCGTTCGAACCTCTGTACCCTCTCGGCTAAGCTGCCCGAGCCTAGTCCTGGGACGATTGCGTCGGACGACGCCGGTATTGCGGAGCGCACGGTTGCGGCATCCACTGTCTCTTGCGCCAAAAGCATCAACCTCTCCACCATGTTGCGCAACTCTCTGACATTTCCCGGCCAACAGTAATGCTCGAGAATCTCCATGGCATCAGCAGCAAAGGGCACGGCTTTCCAATTGTTCTGGGAACAGATCTGGGCCTGAAAATGGTTGACCAATACGCGGATGTCGTCGCGTCGATCACGCAAGGGAGGGAGAAAGAGAGGAAAAACGAACACGCGATGAAAAAGATCCTGGCGGAATTTCCCTTGGCGCACGAGCTCTTCAAGGTTGCGGTGGGTAGCAACCACCATGCGGACATCCACGCGAATGGGTTTGGCTGCGCCCAGGCGCTCGACTTCGGCTTCTTCAAGCACACGCAGGAGTTTGGCTTGCATCGGCAGTGGCATGTCGCCGATTTCGTCGAGAAATAGGGTCCCATGTTCGGCCTGCTCGAATTTGCCCAGGTGTCGGGCAGCAGCGCCGGTAAAAGATCCCTTCTCATGCCCAAAGAGTTCCGATTCAATCAACTCGGCCGGGATGGCCGCGCAATTTACCGCCACGAAAGGCCCCGAGCTCCTCGGGCTTTTTTCATGGAGCGCCCGCGCAACCAGTTCTTTTCCGGTTCCGGTTTCACCCAGTATGCACACCCGTGTCTCGGTAGCCGCCACTCGTTCGATCTGGGCTAGCACCTTTCTCATTGCCTCACTCGACCACACGATTTCATGTTTCCCTAGGCGCTCGCGCAGCCGATGGTTTTCCGCCTCCAGCCGTTCGAGCTTGACGGCGTTCTCAACCGTAAGCAGGAGCTTTTCCGTAGAGATGGGTTTCTCAAGGAAATCGAGAGCCCCCAGTTTTGTAGCGCGCACTGCCATCTCAATATGGGCCTGACCTGACATCATGACGACCGGTGTCGTGATGCCTAGGGAGCGAAACTCGGCAAGCAGTGTCAGCCCGTCTTTGCCCGGCATTACGACATCGGAGAAGATTAAGTCAAAGTGGGTAGAAGTCACTAGCTCAATGGCTTTGCTCGCATTGTCGCATACCGTGGCCGTATGTCCCGCCAAACGGAAGGCGCGGGCAAGAGAGGCAAGGGTAGCAGGCTCGTCATCAATCAGCAGCAAGCTAGCTTTCATTGAAGAGCGGCTCCCTTAAGCATGATTCCCAGGCAGCGCACGCACGGCGTCGTGGTTTGCGGGTAGTTCGATCATAAACGTTGTTCCCCTGGCGGGTTGGCTCTCTACGCGAATGCTGCCTCCATGGTCGGTGATGATAGAGTGCACGATTGCTAGACCTAGCCCGGTGCCATGTTGTTTGCTGGTGTAGTAGGGAGTGAACAGGTTCTGAGCTTCGCTCGGCGAAAGGCCTACCCCAGTGTCTGATACTTCGAGCTCAACCCATCCCGAGTTTTGGCGCGCCTTTAGGCAGATTGTTCCCCCGGTCGGCATGGCCTCGATGGCATTCAGCATAAGATTCGATAGCGCGCGGTGCAAAAGATCAGGGTCGGCAAACATAGTCCCTACCCCTGAGGTCTCAACCCGGCATTCGACGCTGGCTTGTTGAAGCTGGGCACGGTGCACGCTGGCCACATGCTGAAGCAGTTCATCAACACGAACCTTCTCCAATTGCGGCTTTGGCACTTTGGAGAACTCACCGAAGTGGGCGACGGTATTTTTGAGGCGATTAATCTCAGAGAGCAGCGTTGTCGCGCTTTCAGCAAAGATCTCTTCGAATTGTTCCGGACCCTGGCTGCGGGCGCGCACCAGGTTTTCAACCGTGAGCTGAAGGGGAAAGAGCGGATTTTTGAGCTCGTGTGCCAGCCGGCGTGCCGCCTCTCGCCAGGCCGCCAGCCTTTCGCTTTGCAGCAGACGTTCCCGCTGCTCTAGCAGGTCGCCTGCCATGCGATTCAGGGCATCGGCCAGCTCGCCGACTTCATCGCGCGAGTCGGCGCTCACGAAGGCTTTCCAGTTTCCCATGGCAATCTCACGCGCCGCTTCGGCTAATTGCTCAAGGGGCCGAGTTACGCGGGCTGCCGCCCAACTGCTCAGCAGCACCGCTAATACCAGTCCGGCCGTGGCCGCTATCAGCGCGGCCAGCCGAATCTCACGGCGCAGTTGGTTGTAAATCTGGCGCGAACTTCCCACCAGAAAAATTCCCAGCAGTTGATTGTTCTCTCCGCTGAGGGGGAATGCGTTCACCATCTCCTCGCCGGCTTTCGAAGTGGTGATTACGCTGGCTTCGCGGCCGGTCAGTTCAACGCTCTCAATCAAGGCGGCCAGTTGACCGGCATCCTCCTGCGAGTCGCTGGGAGTGATGAGGTGGCGCGAAGAGAAGCCATGGTCTGAGGCTTCGGTTTTCTCGTAGAGCATGACTCGCATGTCGTTGGGTAGGTCAAGATCTAGGAGGAAGGTACGGTCGAGGCGAACCCCGCCGATGATCGAGAGCTTGCTGTCCCCGGCGGCCAACGCATGAACGGCAAACAATCCAAGCTCAGCTCCATGGGGAGTTTCTTCTTCTTTGAGGAAGGGTGAGGTGGGAGCCGGCCAGAGCGCCATGGGTTCTTTGTAGCCAAATTTTGCCGGCCATTGCGCCGAGGAAATGATCGTTCCACGATTGTCGGCGAATTCTAGAAAATCCAGCCGCTCGGTTTGCGCGAGCTCCCGGGCGGCGTCGAGAAATCCGCTGTAGTCAGGGATGGGCTGGGCAGCGGCTACGGCCATGCGCGTAGCCTGAGGGCTCGAAGCTGCGGTCTCGGCCTTACGGCTAACCTCCTCGCCACGCCGGGTGAATTCGCGCCGAAACTGTTGCACCAAAGCGGCCGTACGCGTATCCGTCGCCTGATCAAAAGCCCGCCGGGTCATGGTAGAGACAATCGATGTCACCACCGCCACCGACACCCCGACGCTGAATGCGAACAAAAGCAGCAACCGGCGACGAAAGCTCATGGCTTCTCCGGAATTAACCATGCGTCGACCAACTGCCAGCTTCCGTCGACCAGCATGCCTTCCCCGCGAACGCTGCGCCCGACCGCCATGGCGCTGCGCAGATGAAGCAGGGGAATCACGCGAAGAGATTCGAGTAGCGCCTTTTCGGAAGCATAGAGGGCTCCGAGGGAGTCGTCAGCAAATTGCGGCCGCGGGAGCGCAAGAGCTCGCGCCAGTTCGATCAAGGCCAGCTTGGGATCTGGGGAGGCGAGCGGGATCCTGCGCAAGGTGAGATCGGAGCTATTGGCATTGCCCAGTTCAACGACAATGCCGACATCGCGGGCGTTGAGAAGGATTCGCTCGGCAACTAACCGTGCCAGAGAATCAGAACTGTCATAGGCCAACCCGAGGGTTGGGGCAGGGTTTTTCCCCGGCGCGGCCAGTGCTCTCGGCCCTTCATCCTGCGGCGCACGAAACAGGAAGGCATACCCTGAGAGCCAGTTGGGCAATAAGGCGCTACTGGAATCACCTTCTCCCTGTAGCAATACCTCATTCATGGCACGAGTATCGAGCGCAAGCCGCAAGGCGTTGCGCACGTGCGCCTCCTCGTCAGAGTGGGGCGCTTTCGAGAACACCAGGGCCATCAGTTCCTCTGGTTGAGAATCGTGAATAATGCGATTCTCCCTGGTGGCGCGACGTATGTTCTCGGACGCGATCTCGGCGATATCCAACCGGGCAAGATCGATTGCGATCATCTGATCCTTGTCGCTCAGTCCAAACTGGATTTCAATACCATCGAGAAAAGGCCGCCCGAACCAATAGCGGGAGTTGGCGGTCAGGCGCAGCCGCTTACCCCGGACCCACTCGGCAATTGCGAACGGTCCGGTGCCGGTTGGATGCTCGTCGCCGACTCGATACACGGCGTTGCGAGGGAGCGCCAGCTCCCGAGGCAGTTCCGCATCTGGAGCTTCGGTCTCAATCAACACCGTAGTGCCTTCGCTCTGCACTCTCCATTCCGGATGGCCACTGCGTAGGGCTGCCACCACGCTCGCTGCGTCCAACGGAGTACCATCGTGAAAAAAGACGCCGCGGCGCAGGACAAAGCGCCATCGCTGCTTGCCGCCTTCTGCTTGCCAAGAGGTGGCAAGCTGGGGTTGAAGCCGGCCCTGGGCATCAATCAAAACCAAGCTTTCAAAGATAAGACGCGACAGGTTCGAAGAGGAGGAAGTTGCGAGCGAGGCTGGTTCGAGAGCTATGGGAATCTCTCTCATTCCGACGCGCAAGGTTCCTCCGTAGTGGGGACGGGTCGCTGCCCCTACTGGCGCGGCGCAAGCCATGGAGAGAAGGCTAGTGACTACAATTAAGATTGAGCTCGACGGCTTCATACCTACCGGTTTCGGGGTTTCGATATACGGCAATTGCAGCCCCTCCGCCCTTAGTCGGCCACAGCGCGCGTATGGTTCCTTTGAAAGTGAGTTTTTGACTTACAGGCATGGGCTCGCGATCATGAAAGGCAAAGGCCAGGACTGAATCCTCGGCTTCGTTTTCTGGTGCGGTGGCAAGTATTTGCCAATCCGAGCGGCAAGCTGCGTGTACGCCGGCGATCTCGCTGCCCCAACGGACTTGGGCAAGAATTTGCTCGCTTATTCCATCCAGCAGATGAAGACGTCCGTCCAGGCCAGCAAGGATCCACAATCCGTAATCGCCTTGAGCAATTCTTGCGGCGGAGTAGAACGGAGGCGCGGATTTCTGCTTGCCGAGGCCAGGAATCAGCGCGCCGGTAAAGAAGTTTCGCGCCGGCGAGAAGAAGCCGAAGATTCCGTCCTCTCCGCCACCCAGCGGCCAGGGATCTTCGCGCGATGAGCAGCTGATACTCAAACCCGCCGAGGCCGTGCCATGGCAGATGACCCCGGGCAGATAAGCATCGTATTGACGGTCTTTATGGACTATCAGGCGCCCCCTCGGGTCTCGGGGAAGCGGGTTTTCTAAACCGAGTGCCAGAGACTGCGAGGGTGTGGCCCGGCCGTCTTTCATTTCATAGATCGCGATTCCGCTCGTGCCAAGCACCAGCAGCCTCGACGGACCGTCTCCGAGTGAGGCTACGTCCAGAATGGGAGTATCTTGGGCGATGAGCGCGGTTAAATGAAGCGTCAGCGGAGGCATGTTCTCCTCGAGAAGCGCGGAGTCTGGCCGAGTAATGGAAACGAATATCAGCTTGGCGGCACTTCGATCCGATCCAACTTCTGCCACCCAAACGTAATGCGTGAGGTTCTCGGAAACAGTAACGCGAATGGTGGAGGCGGCTGGCTCGGTTTGCCCAACCCGAACCCCGGAGGCGGCGAGAGAACTGATGAGAGTACGGCGAATTTCTTCAATAGCGGCGACGTCAAGAGAAGAGCGGTTGTTCACCTCTAGGGTGACAACCGTCGGCCCCGTCTCGCTTGAAATCTTTTGTGCCAGTTGGGTCGCGGGGCTTTGCCAATCGGTGGCAAAACTCAAGGCAGAAACTAGGATAAGAGCACACCAAATCCCAGGCGCGCGTGCAGACGAAACCCGCATTCGTGGATTGTGCGCATTATAAACCGACCCGCGCAGTCGACCTATAGGCTTTTGCAGAGTATGAAGAGTCGACGCCATGCCAGCTTTCTCTTTCGAAATGCCTGAGCTGAAACCGAGCCACATCGAAGCTGAGCGGGTGCGCCCGCCTGATCTTCTTCTGATAGCGACGAAACTACGTTCCCGTGAGCGGCTGCCTCGGCGATATGCGACTGCAGCCGATTCTCGCGGCGAGTCTCTCAAGTCCGCCCCGCGGTGTTTAAAGAG
>JAFAPG010000810.1 GCA_019247235.1 Acidobacteriota bacterium | reverse complement strand
GCTGGCCGCGACCGTCGCCGTTTTGGGCCCCTTGGGAACATTGGTCTTGTGGCTTGGTCTGAAACCGTATGCTCGCAGCGTGGCCGGGGCTAAAACCTGGGACTAGGAATTTTGCATACATGCGGGATCTCACAGGTAAGGTTGCGTTTATCACTGGTGGGGCTAGCGGGATTGGTCTCGGCATCGCACACGCGCTCGCCGAGGTCGGGATGAAAGTAGTCATCGCGGACCTTGATGGCGAACATATCGACCAGGCAATGGCGGGCTTCCACCACTCACCTTCGGTTGAAGCCATGCAACTGGATGTCACCGATCGAGAGGCATTCCGTGCCGTTGCCGACACAATCGAGAGGAAATTTGGCAAGGTGCACGTGCTCTGCAATAACGCCGGCGTAGGCATCGGCGGTCCCTTGAAGTTGGCCACCTATGACGATTGGGACTGGATCATGGGCGTGAATCTTGGGGGTGTGATCAACGGTATCCAGACTTTTTTGCCTCGCATTCTCGCGCACGGGGACGGCGGCCACATCGTGAACACCGCGTCGATGTCAGGCATCCTGCCTCACTCCGGCGCCGGACTTTACATCACCACAAAATTTGCGGTTGTCGGATTTTCGGAAGCGTTGCGGACCGAACTTGTGCCCGAGAATGTCGGGGTCTCAGTTTTATGTCCGGGTCCGGTGCAAACCAACATCGCCCAGTGTGGTAAAACCCGCCCGGAACGCTTCTCTCAAACCGGATATGCGGACAGCGACAAGTCTCGCAAAGCGCATTCCATCTCTCCGCTTTATATGAATCCGCGAAAGGTGGGGAGCAGGGTGCTCGAAGCTATTCGCAATAATGAGCTCTACATCTTCACTCATTCCGAATTTCGCCAGGGCATACAGGCTCGCTGTGAGGCCATTATGGCCGCAGTTCCGCGCGATGAACCCAATCCGGAGCTCATGAAGGCCATCAGTTTCCTGCTTACCAACCCTATCTATTCGAAGGTTTCATGACCTCGGAACCGGCTCAGGCGGGCATGCGCGCCTTGGCCTCAGCATTTGCCCGACGTCGACTCTCTTCAAATGCCATTCGTTCGCCTGGAGTATCACCTTCTGGCAGGCCGGAGAGGATCTCGTCGAAGATATTTCTTAGCTCCTCGCGAAATTCGGGGTGGGTAAAAATGTAGGCTGCGTTTCGTTGTACCCCAGCTAATGTTTTCTCTCCCACTTCGTCGGGATCCATCCCGGCGCGATGAATTTCAGGCAGCCGCTTGACGAATTCCTGGTTCACCGGACCGATGTTGCCAAATTGCGGGGGCCGGGTTTTATGACTTTCGTAGATCGCGCTGCGCACCAGACCGGGACTGAGAAGAGACACACCAATCCCGTAGGGAGCGAGACTCCAACGCAGAGACTGAGTTAGGCCGTGCACCGCAAATTTGGAGGTCGTGTAAATGCCTGCCCCCGGCCCCGAAATGAATGAGGACATCGATCCAGTGTTCACGACGTGACCGCCTTCTCCGTGCCGTTTGATTTTCGGCACGAAGCTCTGGATTCCATTGATCACTCCGCCTAAGTTTACGCCCAGGATCCAGTCCCAATCGTCGTAGGTGCATTGGTCGAGGGGCGCAAAAAGGTTGACGCCGGCGTTGTTTGCAAGCAAATGAACTTTGCCAAAGACAAGTTCGGTTTCATCCGCCGCCCGTGCTACCGCCGCCCGATCGGTGACATCCAGTTGAATTAAGTGCAAACTTGTACCGGCATCGGACAAGGCGGAGGCCGCAGCATGCAGATGGTCCTTGCGTACATCGGCAATGACAACCTTCATTCCCGCCTTTAAAAAAGCTTTTGCCATACCGAAGCCGATTCCGCTTCCCCCGCCAGTAATGAAAGCTACTTTTTCCGCCACTTCATTCATCGGCTGCCCTCCGTCGCCTGAGCATTTGGGGTCGCGATTATACCTCTGCTCCGCCTTTAATTGACTGGCATTTGCTGGTCGCGCAGAACCTCGTATTAGGTGGTACTTCCGCCTGCGTGGCAGTTCCGCCTTTAGGGAGCGGTCCGGGACTACTCAGCAGATCAGTCGCGCTGTTTTATACGGGTTTTTCGGATCGTGCTTTTCTGCTTCTTCGCAGCGGA
>JAFAPG010000590.1 GCA_019247235.1 Acidobacteriota bacterium | reverse complement strand
TCCTTCGCACAATCGAATCCAACCGATTCGTCACCGGGATCACTTGGATCGATGGAGAACTTTGGCATGCTACCTGGGAAGGTGAAGAAAGCGAATTAAGGCGCGTCGATCCTCGAACTGGGGAAGTCCAGGAGACGCTGGCGATGCCGACTGGTGTGTACATTTCTGGTCTCGAGTCCGATGGGCGCGATCAATTCTACTGCGGAGGCGGACCATGCGGGAAGGTCAGAACGGTCCGGCGGCCTCGGCGAGTCGCCACCAATGGCGCAGAATCTGTGAAGTCAGTCGACTCTGTGAATAGTTTATCCACGCGGTAGATCACACATTCATGGCGAAGATACGACTTCGGCGCCTCGGGAACAAGCTGGATTTTCTTGCGAGCAGGCCCTAATTGAGGGTCGATGAAGAAGAACATCGGTCTTGCGAAAGTTGCTTGTTAATGACTTTCTGACCGGCAATTAAACCGTGTCACCCGGCACAAATAAACGCCAAGATTTCTTGGACCATTGGAGAATCAATGGATAAGGTCGTTAGTTCCTTCGAACTTTCGCTCGAGCACCGCTCCGCTGGCCAGATCCTGGCGAACTAACTTTATAGAGAATGCGTGCAGCAATTTTGCATGATCGTCTTAAAGCTAACGTTCACCTTCCAGGGTCGAGAGATTTCGCCCGCCGGTACAAACTTCTCGGGGCACGGTTATCACTGCGTTCGAGCGGTTGCAGGGTGAAGGCTACATCATCGCGGGTTGGAGCCGGATTCGGGTGAATTCCAAAGTGCGCCCCAGCAAATCTGTTCGCTGAGCGTCCCCTAAGCTTCCCACCTATGTTCGTCGTGTTGTTGCCGAATACAAGAAGCCTAAGCCATTTGTGGAATGGGGTAATGATTGGGAAATTCCAGGTGTTCGCCTTATCAGCTGCAAGGGCCGTCACGAAGATCCTGTGGCGCTCAGCTACTTGTGAACTGCCGTCATGAGATGGAAATGGCATGATGACTACGAGCAAGGTAGCAGTGAGTGGGACCTACCCCAATTATTGCCCTGACCGTGTCTGGAGCATCGTCAGGGGAAATGGTCATGCTCCGCAGTAGCGAGGTCACACCATGGTCGGTGCTGCGGAGGAGCGCAGATCTACGAGGCCGCGAAGCGAGAGTGGAAGTCAAAGCGCAAATTCCGGGTTTCTGCCGCAACTCTTTCACGAGCGTCATCGGCTCAGACGCAGCACTCAACTTGCGGCACTAGTCAGCTGTTCGTTGAAGCACAATGCCAACAGCGCCGTGAAACCCATCGCATCAATTGTAGACCTCCGACGTGTGCTGCTCTGAGCAACAGCGCAGCGAACCTCGGCGAGCTGCTTTGAGCTGAGACCTTGGTTTCCAACAGCGACTATTGCACCAACTCATCTACAAATTTCGGCTGATCGATTTGATAGTCGCGTAAAGAGCCTGAGTCAGCAGCGGATGTTTTGTAGCGGTGTGCCAGCTGTGCTTCACACCTAGAGTGTGCCCTCCCCCGTGGCGCGATCTAACATCAACAACTAGTAGCTCAGGTGCCGGGTTTGACTTGTTGACCTCCTTTCAGCGCTGCATAAATTCCGAGTCGTTGTTCTGCGCTCAGTGCGGTAAATTGGAATCCGTATTGCGTTCCTACCTGGCGAACCACCTTCGCAGCGATATGTTGTCTCCCCAGAGTCCCCAATGGAATCTCCAGCGTAACCAGCTCCCCCACCACTAGATTTTCGGCGACGAATGCGCTCAACCCATTCTCGCTCAGGTCACGTGCCCAACCCGGCACCGCGAATTTCTGCTTACCCCGGCAGAAGCGGATCAAAATCCGCGACTCAAATAAGTAACGAGCGGCTATGCGGGTATCGAAGTTCACGGAACTAGCACCGGCGCTCCGCCGGACAGCAGGAGTCTATACCAGCCTCAATGAATCAACAACAAACTGGGCGCAAAGCCCTGTCTGTGGGACAGGCCCTGCATCCTTTGCGGCGATCGGTAGTCGGGATATACGTGACTAGTTGACGTGCTACGCAAGTCTATGTCCAGTGTCACCTCCGGAATGAAAGCTCTACACTTCTTACTCGATGCACTGACCCTATGACTCGATGCACTGTATCTGGTCTTGTCGATGCCGTTGCCAGCAATGAAGGCCGTCTGGTGGCACGAAAGATTGGACTGCGCCACCCAAATTCCTACAATTACGTTGACGTGCAAACCATGTTATTGCGGACAGACGATTCGAGGTAGATATGAGACGTCGGCATCGAGGAACCTTGCTCGACTCTCTGAGTGCGCTCACTCCGACAGCAAGCAAGAGCTAGAGCGCGGTGTTCGGGGTCGCATCGGAAAGTGGCTGCAGAGTATCCCGCGAAAAGAACACTCTGCGCCCGTTCTCGAAGTCCAGATGGCTTGAATGCGGCCGCCGAGATGTGCTCAGCAATTCCCGGGCTGCCGCACGATTTGAATTAGCGCCGGAGAGCCAGGTGATCGCGACGATTCTGCTGCCAGCAGGCTTCGCCGTCTTGCGTGCAGAACGGTGTTCTTTGCCATAACTGACTGTCTGAATACGGTCACTGTTCACGCCCCGAACGAGAAAAGATTTGTGTTGCTGATCTCCTTCCTCGGTCACTGTAAGAGCCCTGGCGGCCTGGGCTTGCAAGGAACTGTAAACGGCTGCTTTTGGTGCTTCCTCATCCATGATCAAACAGAATTGATTCTTATTCGAGGAGAAGATCGCGTGCAGAAAACAATCCACGTTGTTGTATAGCAAGTATCATCGCATGTGTCTCGTTGTTGGGGGCTTGTAACAAAAGGGCAGCGAGGGTTGTCACCCCACCCCAACTACGGAAGTTGCTCCCAGCGCAACATTTGCGGCAAATCCCTCAGTTATCCAACAAAGCCAATCGACTGAACTAACATGGAAAACGAGCAACGCCGACAGCGTATCCATCGATGCCTTAGGTGTTGCTGCCGTTTCGGGCTCGCGAACTGTTTCTCCCAGCGCCTCGACAACCTACACTCTCTGGGCGAAAGGTCCGGGCGGAAGGCAGCAAGTTGAGGTTCGAGTTACCGTGAATCCCGCCATGTCCACGCAAAGCCCAGCTCCAACACAGATAGAAAAGGAGTTTAGCAATAGCGTCAGAGATGTTTTGTTCGATTTTAACAACTCCGACCTGCGCTCAGATCAGCAGACCACGGCTCAGACTGATGCCAGCTTCCTGACGCAGCACCCCGATGTCGCGATCGTGATGGAAGGCCATTGTGATGATCGGGGGTCTGAGGAATATAACCTCGCACTCGGCGACAAAAGGGCCAATTCCTTAAAAGAGTCTAGTTTTGTTGGAACACCGTCACGTTGAGCTACAGAGCGGTGAGCGAGAGCGCGGTTCGAAGAATGAAGCTTGTCGCGAGTGCTGGATGCATCGAACTGGCCAGTCCACCGTTGATGGCTATCTCTCCACAAACTTCCCGAACATTTTCTCCGGG
>JAFAPG010000494.1 GCA_019247235.1 Acidobacteriota bacterium | reverse complement strand
TTCGCGCCGTAGCCCAAGATGCCCCGATATACCGTAGCTCCCGCGAAATCCATCATTCGGAGTTTCTTAATTATTGCGTTATACAGCGGCTCATCGTTGCATGTATCCGATTCGCCCAGGTAGATACGAATAAGTTTTGCCGGAGTGGTCACAACTTTCTTTGGCGTCGCTGGCTCGACTTGCGTCGATTTTGCATCTAGCGCACAGGACTTTACGACCGTTACGTCCTGAACTGTCAGCAATCCATCTGTAACCATGTCGTACAAAGTAGGCAGCAACTCGCCAACGCGTTCTGAAGTCTCTATGAACTCGATGCGCACCGAGGAGTGCTCGGCCAGATATTCGGATCGTGAATCATGGAACCGCTCTTGGGCGCCAAACCCCGCGTCGGCGCGAAGCATGGTAGCTCCTGATACGCGTTTATGACGAAGAAATCCGAGGACTGCAGACCAGATGGGCTCTACATGAGTCCGCGTGTCCTGATTGAGATAAATTGTGACCTTCTTAGCGCTGCCTTTAGGAAGCATTGAATCGCACCTCAACTGTGCTTGGCGGGACCGGTTGACTCACGCAAGACGAGATCGGGGTCAATCAAGATTTCGGTTCCGACCGTTGTCGGAGTGTCCATTCCGCTTGTCAGCTTCTCGAAGGCTATGTGCCCGATGCGGTCACGAGGCACATGAACGGTGGTCAGGGCGGGGTAGCAGAACTCGGACATTCTGATATTGTCGACCCCGGTGACCGAGACGTCGCGGGGCACGGATAAGCCTTCTTCTCTGAGCGCTCGCAAAACACCGATGGCCATGAAATCATTTGCGCAAACAATGGCGGTCGGTTTGAAGCCCGTGTAAAGCATCTCGCGCGTGATACGCCACCCGCCCTCCAAATGATCTTCTCCGATAAATGTCCTCACTTCTGCCTCAGGGGACAGCTTCCTGAAAGCGTCTGCCAGAGCATTGCGCCGTTCAGAGAGTGGAGCGAAGTCGACGTGATGACCGACCCAGGCGATTCGGTTTCTGTGCCCGAGTACGTGAAGGTACTCCACGACCTTTTCCATACCCTTGCGGTAATTTAGCCGAATATTTGTAATGTTTCGTTTCGCCGCGCCAACGTCGTAGAAGACCACCGGCAGTTTTGAACTAACCAGCTCATCCACGATACCCGGCTCGATCTCGGAAACAATTGCTGCGAGCCCGACTACGCGACGTCCGACCATCAAACGCGTACTTTTGACCAGTTGCTCCGCCTGGTAATTCGTATTGGCAACGACGACTTCATACCCGCGGCTGTGCGCCTCGAATTCTACTTGTGCAACGATGTCGAAGAAAAACGGGTTCTCGAGATTCGAGACCACAATCCCTAAGGTTTGACTTTTGCCAGCAGCGAGCGACCTTGCATGGAGGTTTGGGTGATAATTCAGGTCCGCAACTGCCCTCATTACGCGGGCTCGTGTCGCATTACGGACCACACCTACATTGTTGAGAACGCGGGAGACTGTGGCCGTCGAGACCTTTGCTCGTCTTGCGACTTCTTTAAGGCTCACGTTTAAGGCTCACGCGCCTTCCATATTATCCCGAGTTCCGTATTTTGTGAGTCGCCGGTGTTATGCCATGAGTAAGCGCGTCCACACAGGCGACTAGGAGTACGCCTTAGTGTCCACTTTCAGTCGCTCAGTTCGGCTAGAGCTACAACGCTGTTGCTGTTGGCCTCTTCGGAACAGGGTTACCCCGCTGCATCCAAACTGTCATTTGGCCTTTGCCGCGATGGGCCCAAGCGTAATACGGAATCAGAGTAAATTCGACCGGCTTCTCGGTTCCGTTTTCCGCGCCGCCTTGCGGAATATAAAGTCCCGTTCCGTTCACGATTGTGATTCCGTTCAGGAGATCGGATTTGAATTCGGACGTCAACGGCGTATTGTCATGTAAGGCCAACTCGAGCACCTTGCCTTGCGGATTATCAGGCCATTCGGCACAATAAACGATCGGCCCGCGCTGAATAGCAACGCGCTCCCGATCTGCTTCAACATTCTCAGTTGCCATCACACGCCTTACGGGCATTGGCAAATGCAAATCGATGACATCGCCAGGCCGCCAGTTTCTCCTCAAACTCACATAGCCCTTTTCTACTTTTAATGGCACGGACCTGCGATTGACTTTCAGTGTTACGGGATCGGAGGAGCCGTCGATAAACCGGTATAAGTCGCTTGGAACGACCTCGCCGCGCGCCCAACCGGGCACTCGCACACTCATCGTGAATTGGGCGGGCTTCTCGGGGTGAACAGTGAGCCGGATGGCGCCGTCCCACGGGTAACGTGTCTGCTGGCTGATTTTCAGCGCCTTTCCATCTGCCATTTTGATTTCAGCTGTACTGGCAGCGTACAGATTAACAAATACGGCGTCATCTTTTCGTGCGTACATGTAAC
>JAFAPG010000458.1 GCA_019247235.1 Acidobacteriota bacterium | reverse complement strand
TGTAGTGCAATGGAGTGCCGGACGAACTTGCCAAAGTTCCACCTGGCTAAAGAGGGTTCCTATTGTTCGCTGCTCGTGCCTATCGCTTTGCCTTGCTCATGGTTACTCTGTGGTGGTCACCTCTCTCGCTAGATCAGGCACAGGTCTCGCCTGCTCCGGTGGCTGCTCAACCGACCGAGGGCCGCCCGGAACCGCACGTCAACGGCCCACTGGGAGAATTTCCGCGAATGCCGGGCGATGGCGAAGGTGCCTATAAGACTCATCGATACCACGATCTTTTCGCCGAAGCCGGCCACCCGCCTGGTGAAAGCCGCGCCAAGATCGACAAAGCCTTTGCTCAGCTCTTTCACGGCGATGGGCAGGAGGAGAGGCTGTATTTCGAAACTGGTGCAAATGAAAACGGACCGCTTGCTTATATTACCGACTGGGCGAACAATGACGCGCGCACTGAAGGCATGAGCTACGGAATGATGATCGCAGTCCAGCTGAACAAGAAGCGCGAATTTGATGCTATCTGGAATTGGGCTCACACTTACATGCTCATTACCGACCCCGGCAATCCCTCGGTAGGTTATTTTGCATGGTCCATGAATACCGACGGTACCCCGCGCTCTACCGGTGCTGCCCCTGACGGCGAAGAGTACTTTGTGATGGCGCTCTACTTCGCTGCGCACCGCTGGGGCAATGGAGAGGGAATTTATAACTATCAGGCCGAAGCCGAGAAAATACTGCACGGCATGCGTCATCACCCCGTGCTCAATGGCACTCCGCCATTTCGCATCCATCCGAACGACCCACCGTTCACTCCGCCCACAGGTCCTTGGCCGAGTCCCAACAACCGGAACCGCGCGAAAGCAGCAGCGGCCTCACCTGGGGCTGCTTCGGGTGCAATTTTTCGGCCGCCCTGGAACGCGCCGCGGGCTCAGGCCATTGGTCCCATGGTCGACGAAGATCACTATATGATCCGGTTCGTACCAAACCTTGATGTCAACTTTACCGACGCTTCCTATCATTTGCCCGCCTTCTACGAGTTGTGGGCACGCTGGGGCCCTGCCGAGGACCGAACCTTTTGGGCTACAGCTGCGGACGTAAGCCGCGATCTATTTAACAAAGTGACTGGCCCGGAGACGGGGTTGAGTCCGGATCGCGACTACTTTGATGAGACCCAAATCACCCGCAACGCTACTCCGACGCCCTTTGGATATGATTCCTGGCGGAGTGTCAGCAATTGGGCTGTCGACTATTCTTGGTGGCGAAAGGATGCGCGCGAAATTGAGTTAAGCAATCGACTTCAGAGATTTCTCGAGAGCCAGGGAATCAGCAAATTCGCCGATCGCTACACTCTCGACGGTAAACCGCTTTCCACACGACACTCGACGGGCATGCTCGCCACCACCGCCGTGGGCAGCCTCGCGGCAACCCAATCCGCCACGGCGAAGGCTTTCGTAGAAGAGCTCTGGAATACGCCGGTTCCCTCAGGAGAGCAGCGCTATTACGATGGCATGCTATATCTGATGAGCATGATGCATTGCAGTGGGACTTTTCGCATTCTCGAGCCGTAAGCACCGACAATTCCCCTCAGGAGCGAAGGAAACTGACCTTTGGCCGGAGCGCCATCAAAATGCAACTTTTCTGCTGAGCAATGCCGCTGACCGATGGCACTGGATGTCAACGGGCCAGTCTGCTCATTTCAGGATACTGCTCCGTCAGCAACTGAGGTTATCGTGAAGGTTATGGCCCAGGCACACGTCCCTTGCTACGACAATGCTCCAGAATAGGCCCTTTCAGGTGTTTTCGTGGCGACTGGTGCTCGCCGGAAAGCGTGAGTTCCTCCTAAAGCGTGAGTTCCTGCTAGCTGCGAATCCCATTTTTGTCTTCAAGCGCTAGGCATCTAACGCCTCGGCAAACAGTTACTTTGCACCGCAAAGTAATTGTGTTATATAAAGCTCCTAAGGTTTCGGCGCTCTCAGTAGCGGGAGGGGCATACATGAACAGGCGGCGGGTGCTAGGAGCGATTTTCAAAGGCTTTGCCGTGCTCGCCATGTTTCTAATTTTAGGCCTTTCGGCGTTGCTGGTGACTCTCTGGCGAGAGCATCGCACCCCGATCGATCTGCCCACGCCAACTGGGCCCTTTGCCGTCGGTCGGGTAGTTTACGATTGGTCCGACGATGCGATAGACGTCTTAGCGCCCACCCCGGGCAGCAAGCGCGAATTACTGGTCTGGATTTGGTATCCGACGGCGCGCCGTCCGGCAGCCGTGCCGAGCGACTATCTACCCGCGCCGCAGCGTGCTCTGTTCACAGCGACACGAGGTATCTTGCTGAGCAAATTCCTTACCCGGGATCTATCGAAGGTAGGGGCACACAGTGTCGCTGACGCGCGGCTAGATCCCGGACGACAAGCGTATCCGGTCGTGATCATGCGGGCGGGTGCCTCTCTGGAAATTTGGAATTACACGGCGCTGGCCGAAGACCTCGCCAGTCATGGCTATGTTGTGGTCGGATTCGATGCCCCTTATCGCACCGGTGTAGTGGTGTTCCCGGATGGAAAAGTCATTCGCAGAACGCCTGAAAACAACCCAGAACTGGTCTCGGGGCAGGAACTCAAGCGTCGCGCCAACAGATTATTGGCTGCTTGGACCGCGGATATTGGATTCGTCTTAGATCGCTTGCAGCAATTGAATGTCTCGGATTCAAGCGGAATGTTCACGGGGCGGCTTGATTTGGCACATGTTGGAGTATTTGGCCACTCTTTTGGCGGCGCGACAGCGGCACAGTTCTGTTCCCAGGATTCCCGCTGCAAGGCGGGGATCGACCTGGACGGTTCTCTCCACGGTAGCGTGATTCAGAGCGGCATTCACCAACCTTTTATGTTCCTCTTAAGCGGGCTGGGCGATTTCTCCTCAAATTCGGAAATCCAGGAGATCGTTGGCGATATTCGCTCGGTTTATGAGCGTATGCCGCCCGATCGCAGATTGTGGGTGGTAATCCAAGGCGCTGGCCACTTCACCTTCAGCGACGATGGGGCGCTTCTCAAGAGCCAATTGCTACGCGCAGCCCTCCATCGAGTGGGAAAGCTGGGAATCGATGGGCGTCGTCAGCTTGCGATCACCTCGTACTGTATTCATAGCTTCTTCGATGCTGGGCTGGCGCCGCTTGGGGCAGTGCCGCTCAATATTCGATCGCCGCTCTACTCGGAGATCCAAGTGGTCGAATGAATCCTATAAATGTCGCCGGGTTCTCGCAGCCTCCACCATTTGCCTCACCACATCGCGCTCATCAACACGATAATCATCAGTCGATACTCCCCCTTGCTTCTTTGTGCAAGGGGATAGCCTTGGGCCATTGCTCCACGGCAAACGTCCTTCCAGGCATTTTGGTGTTAATGTTATCGACTGATCCAGGCTGAAAAGGGTTTCATAAAGAGTTCACAAGCCGGTGATGACTGGTTAACAGAGCGTGAGTATCTTCTTTAAGTCTTGCACTCTCGTCGCATAATGCGTGGATTGTGAGGGATTATTGCATGCTTTACCAATGTTCACCTTCGCTGCCAAGTAGGTTTCGTTCGTTAGCAGAATTCCTGCGGTTGTCGGGTGCTGGTGTTCAGTATTGAACCTCGGCGAGCCTGCCTAGAGTGGCCGGGGCAAAATTAGGTCGGACTAGCGCTTTCGATCGCGCGGAAACTTGCCATCGGCCGGGAACCAAATAAATCAGGGAGGATGCATGCGAAGAACTCGAAGGCCAGGCTTCGAACTGGCAGGTTGGGGTTTCAGTTATGGAACTCAACCGGTGGTTCTTCTGGCCCAAATTGTTCTATTCTTGTCCGCAGTTTCGCTGGCGCAGATCGATCGAGCAGGATTAAGCGGCACCGTCATCGATGCCTCAGGGCGGGTTCTTCCCCAAACACGTGTTACCGCTGTGCAAATTTCGACGGGCCTGCAGCGCAAAACGGCGTCCTCGGCCAGCGGAACGTACGATATTCCCGAGTTGCCAGTGGGAATTTACCGGGTCACATTTGAGCATGAAGGGTTCAAGACGCTCACGTTCCTTGATGTCGAGGAGGTGATCGGTCAAACACGAACTCTCCATGCGGTTCTCGAGGTGTCCGGCGGCGACGAACGGGTGGAGGTTTCCGCAAGTTCCGAGCAATTGGACGAAACTTCGGATGCTTTGGGCGGACGGTTCGAACGGGAACAGGCCAAGCAGTTACCGCTGAATGGACGGAATTGGGCGACTTTGACAGCGCTCGTGCCTGGCGCGGTAGATACCGGC
>JAFAPG010000060.1 GCA_019247235.1 Acidobacteriota bacterium | reverse complement strand
GCGAGTTCCCATCCGCGAGCTTGTCGGAACCAGCGGCTTTCGCGTGTGGGCGATGAATGAGCAAACGTTGAAATTGGAATCGGCGCTGGTTTCTCATGCATTTGCCACCGGCGTTAAGCCGGTGTTCGAGTTGCGAACGCGTCTCGGGCGGCGGATTCGAGCCACCGCCAACCATCGCTTTCGCACGTTTTCCGCGTGGAAGCGCCTCGATCAGTTAGTCTGCGGCGAGTATCTGGCCTTGCCGCGGGTCGTGCCCGGCGGCTCCACTCAAACCCTGAAGGATTGTGAGCTGGCGCTTCTCGGTCATCTTATCGGGCGGGCCCGTACCCTTGCGCCAGGTGTAGTTCAGTACCGAACGCGCGACGCCGATTTGGCACAAACTGTGGCCGCGCTCGCCTCCGAAGTATTTGGCGATGATATTTGTCCTCGAATCTCATGCGAGCGGGGTTGGTTTCAGGTATGCCTGTCATCTCGGGCGCGGCACACGGACCAGGCACAAAGCGCGTTCGCCGATTGGCTTTGCGAGCTCGGCATCGGTGAACTTCGCCCCCGAGAAAGCTGTATCCCGGAGTGCGTCTTTGCTCAACCTGCCGAAGCCATCTCGACCTTCGTGCATCATCTCTGGGCGAGTGGGGGTGGCCTCAAGCTCAGGAGAACCAAAGCGCGCCCTACCCCGCTTCTCTGTTATCGATCGAGCAGCGAAGTCGTCGCTCGCGATGTTCAATCCTTGCTCCTTCGCCTGGAGGTAAATGCGCGCCTGGCTCAGATCAGTCAGGGCAGAGGGCGCCGCGAATTTCACGTACTTATTACGGGCGCCGAGGATGTAAACCACGCAATTCAACGAGTTGGAATCATGGGCGAGCGGCAAACCCGCATGCTCGAGCTAGTGGGGGAGAGACTGTCTGAGAACTCCGCGGTGACGGGCCACGAGGTGATTCCGCATTCCATTTGGCAGGAGTTGGCGCTGCCCGCTCTGGCTCGTGGCGGAGTGTCTACCCGGCAGATGTGCGCCAAAATCGAGGCCGCATACCGCGGCGGTAGCCTATTCAGAACCAATATCAGCCGCCAACGTGCCGCCCGCCTAGGGGCCGTACTGGCTTCCAAGGAAATCAGCGCTCTTTCTGAGAGCGATCTTTACTGGGACTCGATTCGGAGCATAGAGCCGGTTGGCACCGAGCAAGTCTTTGATCTTACGGTTCCCGGACCTCACAATTTTGTGGCCAACGACTTTCTCGTGCACAACTCCATTGAACAGGACGCCGACGTCGTGGCTTTTATATTTCGCGAAGAGGTCTATAAACCCGACGATCCTGAGCTGGACGGGGTCGCCGAGATCATCGTCCGCAAACAACGCAATGGACCGACCGGTACCGTCAAAATGGCTTTTCTCAAGAGCTCAACGCGATTTGAGTCCCTGGCCAGCGACGCTCTGGGCGAGCTGTAATTTCTCTTGCCGAACCTCCTCCTTACGCCTCCCAAAGCCATCCGGAACTCACCAGAAATTTGCCTCCCCAGGCACCAAAACCCCTGTGGAAAGCTTGTGGAATCCGAGGACAGCAATGACAAGTTCATCGAAACCGACCGTTTGGTCGGATAGCACGAAAGTTGTAGTTTTGGGTAAGTTATTTAACATGAATAGCTTGCAGTCAACCTTTCGATCGCGCGTTGGTAACTCCTGAAATTACATGGATTTAATCTTTGCGGAAGTTTTGCACACCCCCGGCAGAGGAAATCCTGGCAACCCCACTGTCTGTGGGAATGGGGTGTTCGCCAGCGAACAGCCGACCGGCGTCGCGATTTCGGCGAATCCTGGCTAATAGGTTCCTAGCTTTATCCGGACGACCTTCCCTTGATGGGTAAAATTCAAGCCGAAATCGGTCTGGTCGCCATTCCAGAGTCGCAGAAATCTCCAGCTCCCGTTTTCATATTGTCCCTCTTCAACGCGCAATAGTTCGAGATGGCGGTTTTCACCGGCAGGCAAGCGGAAGGCAACGCGGGAATCGATACCGCTGACGAGAAATTCATCGGGCGAGAGTTGGGCGACCAGAGCGCGCCCGTGATGATCTTTGGTCCCGGGCGGAGTGCGGCCGCCATGATATTGCGGGTACCCGAAGGAAACAGTGGCTTGCCAGTTACCAAAATCCAGAGGAACCTCTGCCTGGCCCTCCTCTTCGACGGCGGTTTTCAGTTTTCCTTCGAAATTCAGGCGAGCGATCTCGCGATCCATGGGTGAGATAAGAGAAAAATTCTCTGCGTGGAGTGCAGGGGGTTTCTCATCGGCAATGGTCCAGCCGGTGTAATCGATTCCAAAGGGCGAAAATCCGATGGCCCCCTGTCCAAGCGCATAGAAGAAGTACACGGCATGGCGATCACTGCTGCCGGTTTCAGGTATCCAAGTCGGATTGTCGGAACGATGGTATTGATCGAGGACCTGCCGATAGAGATCTGACTCATTGCTATAAATATCAGGGCCGACTATATCGATCGCGGGGGCGGCAGCTTTCCATACATCAAGCATGTTATAGGTCGGGCCTCCGCTCGGATAATTTAGGCCGGGTACCGAGTCGGTGCCACCTTTCAGCCATGCATTCACATACATTGGCAAGGCAAATTCCGCTTTTCCGGCTACGGCAATCGAATTAATGTAGTGGGCGACCGAGTAGGCGGCGAAAGTTTCCTCAGCATCGGCGCCAAAGACCTGCTTCCACGTCCCTCGGTTCTTGCGGAAGGCCTTCACCAGCTCGGCAGGAACCTCAGCTTGAAAGAGTTTTTCCGCTTCCGCCGAAAAGTCGCGCAGGCTGCCGAGAGATCCCGATTCATTTTCGACTTGCACCAGCAGAACCGTATGTTGCTCGCCATCGATCTGCTTAAGATGTTGCATCAGGGCGGCGAAGGCCCTTTTATCCGCCTCAAGAGTAGCTTCCCCATGGGGTGATAGGACATCAATCGGCTGGCCGCGCGCATCGATCACTCGAGGAAACTGAGCGACGTCGGTCTTAACCCACTCCGGAACATAATGCATCTTTCCATTTTTCCAAGTGCCAAACCATAGTAGGACTAGATAGACGTGGTGCGCTCGCGCCTGTCTCACCAGCTGGTCGACGTTCGCGAAGTCAAACTGAGCCGGTCTCGGTTCTAGCTGTTCCCAGTAAACTGGGGCCTCGACGGTGTTGGCATGAATGGCTTCGATGGCCGGCCAGACCCGTGGCAGTGTACTCGGCCAGGAACTGGAATTATTAATCTGTGCGCCAAGAATGAGAAATGGCTGACCATCAACCATCAGAGCATAGCGGTCGTCGCGCTTCACCAAGCGCGGCATTTCTGTTCCCGCGGCAGCCATTGGGAAGAAAAGAAGTGAGGGGAAAACCAAGGCGAGCGCAACCCCGAGACCGCGAGCCTGAGTTCTGTGCATGATCTCTGTAACCTCCTGACCACCACGATGCCGACGAACCGGTTGCGACTTGCCGAAAGAGTGTAGCGTAATTGGTGCCCCACTCCGTTCACCTTCTTCCCCGGTTCCCGAAAGTTTGTGGTCGAGCTGCGATGGCCTTATGCTCAAGCCTGCAGTCATTATGGAGATGAGCTAAGCCCCGAGAAGACTGGATGCTGTCGGCTCGATTGGCCGCGAGAGGGTAAAGCGGTCTCCGATTACGCGGCGGAGGTGAGATGAAGCCCGTCATATTTCTTGCCTTATGGGCAGCGATGATAATGGCAATCAGTCGCAGTTCGGGGGAGAAGCACTCAATTGCCGTCGATGACTGGGGTCGAATTACGGCTCCCGTTTATGAGACTTCAGAAACCGGTGTGTATAGCGGAGCCGAGCTCTTCGCCGGTCCCAATAAGTTCGGTTCCTATTTCGCCGGTGTTCTCCCCAATGGGCGAATGGTGAAACCTGCGGGCGTGACTACACAGATCGGCATGAATCCGCTCGGTGCGGCTCTAACTCCGGACGGAAAATATCTGATCACCACGAACGACGACGAACGGGACCTGGGGTTCCCCTCCTATCAGAGCTCGATCAATAGCGGCGGCTATTCTCTTTCGGTGATCGATACCCGCTTGATGAAGGTCGTGTCTCAGCTTTCGACAGGCAAGTACTTCTTGGGCCTCGAGGCAAGCGGTACCGGTCCTTACACGGTGTGGGCTTCGGGGGGCGGCGACAACGACGTGAAGTTGTTTACTTTGGAGGGCGGCGTGTTAACCCCTGCGAAGCCGAAGCATATTGTGATTTCGCCCATCACCCCAGCTACGGAGGGCTTTGTCTCCCACTATACCGCCGACGAGCGATTCAGCCGTAGCGATGCCGAAGGCTTCCCGCCACCGGCGCCGAGCGGATTCTCCCGCAGTGGAGAGACCCAGATCACATTTCCTGCCGGAATGGCGCTTTCTCCCGACGGCAAGTACCTGTATGTGGCCTGCAATGGGGATAACAGTGTGGCCGTGATCGAAACCACTTCAAAGGCCGTGGTGAAGCAAGTACCCGTGGGCTATTTCCCTTACGCAGTGGTGGTCAATTCCGACGGAACCAAGATTCTGGTTTCGAACTGGGGCATCACCGAGTACAAGTTCGCGCATCCCCTCTACGACCCTGAGAGTCATCGTTTGCTCTCGACGGCGGCGGCTGGCAATTTGCCGTACGGTTTCTATATTCCGCGCACCAATGCCAGCGAGCCGAATCCAAAGACTTCTTCGATTTCCGTACTCGATGCCCCGAGCGGCGACGCGCGCCGGCTCTCATTGCGAGAAGCGGTGTATGAGGGGCACGCTCTTGATGAGCTCTATAACGTCGGCGACACCCACCCCTCGGCGGCGACCATTATCCATGGCAAGCAAGGCGAGGTGCTCTACGTCACCAAATCCAATAGCGACAGTCTGGGCATGGTGCTCTTGAATGGCGACCGCAAACTTGAGGACCTCGACCTTTCGCTCAATCCTCTAGGTCTCGACCCTGAGCATCACCTTCACGGAGAGTATCCCAACGCGATCGTTGCCGCGCCTGCCCAAGATCGTCTATATGTGGCCGAGGCGGGGATCAATTCAGTTGCCGTGGTCGACACCAGGCAGGCGACACACCCCGCGCTTTTAGCCCGGATTCCCACCGATTGGTATCCCTCGGCGCTTGCGATTACTGCCGACGGGTCCACCTTGTACGTCGTCAATGCCAAAGGAGTTGGAGAGGACATCAATCCGCGGACTGCAACCGGCGGCAGTCCGCCACCTACTGGACTTGGCTCCGACCCAAACACGGATAGCAACTATATCTTCGGTTCGCTGCAGAGAATCAATCTCGCCGAGGTGAAGCCGGGCGTCGTTGATGTGCTCAACAACAACTTCGCCTTCCCGCCGCCGCCTCCTGCAAGCTCGCAGATCGTCCCTCTGGGGGGGAATCGCGCATCGAAGAAGATCAAGCATGTTTTCTTCATCTTGCATGAGAACAAGACCTTTGATTCCATGCTGGGCAACCTGGGTTCCCATTTCGGACCGTACGCCAGCCTTACCTACAATGCCTCAAACGGCAGCAACTATCGAAATATGCAATTTACGGGTGTGTCCCTCAACACCCAGTTGCTTGCCTCCCATTTTGC
>JAFAPG010000258.1 GCA_019247235.1 Acidobacteriota bacterium | reverse complement strand
ACGAAAGATATCCAGAGTGCCATCGCCGTTATAATCTGCCACCGTACTCCCCATACCAGCTTGGGCGCGCCCATCTTCGTTAAAAGCCGCGCCCGCGGTGACAGCGACATCGGTGAAAGTTCCGTCTCGATTGTTACGGTAGAGGATGCTGGCCGTACTGTCGCAGGCAATATAGATATCCGGCCAACCGTCGTCATTGTAGTCCAGGGTAGAAACACTCAAGGCATAATGTCCTGTGGTCTGATCGAAATGTGCCCGCGAACTTACATCCTCAAACTTTCCGCCGCCTAGATTGCGATAGAGAATGTTCTTGGCGGCTGGTAGACCACGCGGGCCGCACATCACTGGCACCCCCTTCCAGAGACAAGAAATCCGCTCGCCTGGCTTGGGAGCGGTAGAAATGTCGAAATCCACGTAGTTGGCGACGGCTAGATCCAGCCTTCCATCACGGTCGTAATCCACGAAGGCGCAGCCGGTGCCCCAAGCCTTGGATGAACCGCGGACCCCTGCTTGCCCACCCACCTCACGAAATACACCATGTTCGTTGTGATAAAGCCGGTTCGCGCCATAGTAGGTGACGTAGAGATCCTCCCAGCCGTCATTGTCGTAATCCCCCACGCAAGCACCTTGACCCCAACCCGTTGCTGCAAGCCCGGTTTTCTCGGTCACATCCGTGAATGTACCATCATGATTATTGCGGTAAAGATGGCTGGTGGGACTCTTGCCCTGCGGAAACCCTTCTAGTGTCGTGCCATTCACGACAAAAATGTCCAGCCAGCCGTCGTTGTCGTAATCGAAAACTGCCACTCCGGTACCAGTGGTTTCGATGATGTATTTTTTTGTATCCACGCCCCCGAATACGTTCTGCATAGATAGCCCCGCCTTTCCGGCCACATCCTCAAAATCCGCAAGTCTCGAGCCGGCCGGCTCGCTGTGTGTGCCAATGGGTGAGCACAGCAGGCAAAGGATCGTTGCCGAACGGCTTAGGACCGACTGCTGCCAGAGATGCCAAAAGGAAAATCGCACCACGATCGAACATACTATAAACGCGGTGCTTCTAGTTTCAGCCATGCTGCTCGATCGAGTGACTCATGGAGGGTATTAGGATGGGAACATCCCGAGAATGTTCGTCGCCAGGCAATTGTCGATAATAGTTCTGACGCTAGGCTTCCTGCAGGCTGCTGCGCTTAGCTCGGGTCTGCTCTTGGCCCAGACAGCTACCCCAGCAGCTGAGGAAGGGCAAGCTCGCGCCCAGTCCCTTTACGCAGAGGGCATGAACGCGGTCAGAGGTGGTGATTTGTCGACTGCCTACGCATTGTTTCAGAAAGTAATCCAGCTGGTGCCGAAGAGTCCAGAAGCTCATAACTCTTTCGGGTGGGTGCTCCTCAATCAGGGACATCTTGATTCGGCCGTGAGCGAGTTCCGGGCGGCTCTGGCCCTGCGTCCCAGCTTCGCCGAAGCCCACATCAACCTGGCAAATACGCTCTCGCAACAGGGAAATTTGTCACACGCAGAGTCTGAAGCTCGCCTGTCCATACGCCTGGCGCCGAACGATTCCGAAACCCATCGCACGTTAGGTCGCGTCTTAAGCCTGCGCGGCGAGTTAGACGGGGCGATTAACGAACTTACCCAGGCGCTGGCACTAGAGCCAAAGCGGCCGGATTTGCACGATGACCTGGCGTCGACGTTGGAACAGGCAGGCAGACGAGATCAAGCCGTTCGGGAGTTCCGCGAGGCCTTGCGATTGCAGCCGAACTTTCCCTCCGCCGAGTTGCACCTGGGAGTGATCTGCTGGCAACAAAAGGAACTTTCTGAAGCCCATGAGCTGCTGGCGAAGGCCATCTCCGATGCGCCCCAAAGCGCCCCTGCTCACTACTACTTCGGGGCTGTTCTTGAGGATGAGAAACAAGGAGATCGAGCAATCAGCGAACTGACGAGAGCGGTTACCCTGAACCCGGCTTTTGGCGAAGCCGAAGAGCGGCTGGGTTTGCTGCTCGAGCGTCAGGGCGATGGCGATGGTGCTGTCGAGGCTTTTCGCCGTCTGGTAAACCTACGTTCCCGGGATGCCAATGCACATAACAACTTGGGACTGGCGCTGATCCAGTCGGGAGACGCCACCCATGCCGTGCCCGAATTTGAAACGGCTATTCGTTTGCGACCCGATGACGCGGGATTTGTCGAAAACCTGGGGACTGCGTACTTGCAAGAAACGGATTTCGATTCTGCCGTCGCGCAATTCCGCAGGGCTTTGACCATGGCGCCGCAAGATGCAACGGCGCATTATGATCTGGGGTTGGCTCTGAAGCTGAAAGATCAGCTGCCGGAAGCGGTTGAAGAGTTC
>JAFAPG010000254.1 GCA_019247235.1 Acidobacteriota bacterium | reverse complement strand
GACAAAATACGTTGGTTTGATCGCATGACTTTCATCGAACCGGGAGGACGACGGTCGGTGCTCGGCGCTGGCGGGCTGCCAGCACCACTTCACGTCGTGCCCTCATTTCTAGGACTCAGGTTCCTCAGCGCCTGGGACAAAATTACTCTTTTCCCAGCCTTGATAGCGCTGCTTACCCAGAGACCGCGCGATCGCGGCCAGTCCTTTGAGGAGTGGTTAAAGGGCCGTCATCAAACCCGAAACGCCATCGAACGCTTTTGGAAACCAATTCTGGTGAGCGCGCTGAGCGAGCATTTGGATCGTATTACTGTGCCCTATGCCGCGCAAGTGATCCGGGAGTCGATGAAATCAAAGAACGCGCGCGCCATGGGAATTCCCACGGTCCCGCTTAGCGAGCTCTATCGGCCGGCCGAGGAGTACATGACCGACCGCGGCGGCACCATTCGCCTGCGCACCAGCGTGCAAGAGTTTTTGCCCAAAGCCACTTCCATCCTGATCCGCGTAGAAGATCGAGAGGAGGAATTCGACTACGCCATTCTGGCTATGCCTTTTGATTCGTTGAGCAAGCTCCTGCCCTCGACGATGGAAGCCAAACCGCTACACATCAAGATTTGTCGATTCGAGAACTCTCCTATCACCGGCATTCATCTCTGGTTCGATCGCAAAATCACTCGTCTGCCCCATGCCGTCTTACTCGACCGCACCATTCAATGGATGTTTCACAAATCCATGTTGCTCGACAGCCACAACCTTCGCGATCAGAGAAGGCAAAACGAAGCACCCGACAATACGCCCGAGTCTCCGACGGATCTGCTTTCCCCCTCCAGTCAAGACCTCGACCCGCCGGGCAGCCGGGGCAGCTCTCCGAGCGAAGAACTTTCCCCCCACCGCCAAGGTTCGCGTCTTCCCAGCTACATCGAGCTGGTGATCAGCTCCTCGAAGTCGCTGGTCGCCAGTTCACGGCAAAACATCATTGATCTCGCCTTAAGCGAGTTGCTCGAATTCTTTCCCCGAGCTCATGATGCGAAATTGCTTAAGGCAACCGTAGTCAAGGAGGTCAATGCTACTTTCTCTCCCCAGCCAGGAATCGATGATTACCGGCCCGAGGCACTTACCGCCTGGCCACGCGTATTCTTGGCAGGAGACTGGACGGCCACAGGTTGGCCGGCCACCATGGAAGGAGCGGTGCGCAGCGGTTATTTGGCAGCCGAAGCTCTGACCCGGCAAGCCGGGCGAGAAAAATCATTTCTTGTCTCCGATCTGGCTGCCGAGGGAATCATGCGTTGGTTAGCCGGTAACTGACGCGCAGTTTTTAACCTGCGCTGCGAAGCAGCCAGGCATGCTGCTCGGCACTCAGGGGTACTACACTGAGCCTGCCTTGGCGAACCAGCGGGGAAGCGGAAAACAGGCGGTTCGCTTTAATCTGGGAAAGTGTAACTGGCCGAGCCAGCGCGGATCCGACCTTGACCTTAACTCGGGGATTGTTGGAATCAGAGGTATCGACGGAAGCCACCGTGGCCGTGCCCATGGCACTTTTTATCCCTGCGGTCTCGTAAATGATCAGCTTGTCTCCGACTTTCATCTCCCGGAGATGCCGCAACGCCACCGGATTAGAGACGCCATCCCAGATAGTTTCGCCTTCGCGCAAGAGGTCAGCGAAGGCGTATTCAGAAGGTTCGGTTTTGAGCAAGTAGGGCACAGAAATTGGAAGTGGAATGTAGACCTTGCCTCTAGCTACTTAATGCTGCGGCTTCTCGGGCGAAGGAGATAATTTCTGGTCTTTATTATCCGGCGCATGGTCTTCGTAGATCGAATACTGCCGCGCGGGGCGCTTGAGTTTGATGGTGATGTCCATTGTGGGCTGGCTCACGTCGTAGTCCTCACCATAGGTCTGGAAGCCGGGTGCGAGAACCTGCACCCGCAGCTTACCGTATGGTATCCCGTCGTAACTGGCCTTGCCTTGCGGATCGGTCTTCAGTTCCAAGCCGCCGCGCTCTTGCTTGCCGCTGTCCGCAACCGAATGCATGACCACGGCCGCGTTGCGCACCGGCTTGTCGTTTTCGTCGCGCAGTACCACGACCGTGAGCGTGGCTAGCGGTTCTTCTTTCTTTTTGGCCAGCGCCGGTATCACCATGGCGGCGGCAAGCAAACACACAAGGTAAAAACCGAGATCGGGTCGCATGGCGGTTACCACG
>JAFAPG010000244.1 GCA_019247235.1 Acidobacteriota bacterium | reverse complement strand
AGGATCTACGACCGGCTCGATCTCATAGGCGTAATCCCCTTCATAGATGCGCATACCCGTACTCGCCTTTCTCGGTTGGTCACTGCGGCCGCTCGAAGTTCGCCCGCAGGGATCGCCTAGGTTCCCAGGAACTCGTCCGACGAGCATAACAAATGCCGAACTCAGTCGCCCACTGGTAGATGGGAATTTCCTGTTGAAAAATCGAATGACTGAGTCCCGAACGCGATTGCGAAGCCGCAAGCGGCACGCCGGCTACGAATCGCGGAACAATCTTTGTCGTAGCCGGCACGGCCGAGAACGGTGAATGCGAATGCGTTTAGTTCGCCCGCCCATTCATCCCGCGATCAAATAGCCGCATCCCAATATGCCCGATTCTTGCTATCTAACGGCCATGAAGATTCCGCCCTCAACCCCGATTCCGCGCCCGAGTCCCACACCTAAGCCTGACCCCGAACCCACGCCGGGCTCTGATCCCGATGTGATTCCAGAGGTCAATCCGGATCCAGAGCCGGGGTCAACTCCCGACATATTTCCTCCCATCAGCCCTAACCCCGTTCCCGCTTAGCCCATCAATGGCTTAGGTTCGATTCGACTCGCAGCTAGAGCCGATTGGCGAGTCCGAAAAAAAAGCGCGCCGAAGCGCGCCTGTTTTCGAAAGCTCGAGGCTCTGTTTAACCCTGTCGGCTCTTCAGCACCTGAATTGCCTTCTGCAGCTGGTCGTCGTGCTCAGGAGGCGTCTTTTTCTCGATTTCCGCCGGAACTGCATTCTCATCTTCATCCGGCACGGGTACGTCGTCACTGGTGTCGGCGACCACGACATTCGGGGTTACCGCAGTATCCTGAATCGCCTTGCCCTGAGGTGAGTAGTACTTGGCGATCGAGAGAATCAAAGCAGAGCCGTCGTCGAGTTCGATTAATTTCTGCACCGAGCCGTCGCCGAAGGTCTTGTCTCCGACCACATCGCCGCGCGCATTGTCGAGCACAGCGGCGGCTACCAGCTCAGCCGCGCCCGCCGTGCCTTTATTCACCAGCACCACCAGCGGTACTGAGGTGATCGCCTTCGAGGGATCGGCATTGAAGGCCTCCCGCGGATATTTCTGCCCTTGCAGGTAGGTGATGGTGCCATGGTTTAGCAATAAATTAGCCGTCGCAATGCCCTCTGATTCATCGCCCTCGGCGCAGTCCCGCAAGTCAAGGATGAGCTTTTTCATGCCTGCCTTCTGCAGGGCTTTGATTTTCGTGGCCACTTCCTGGCTCTTTCCCTTGCTTAAGGCGTCGATGCGGACTTCCCCGATGCCATCCTCAAGCAGCTTTTCCTGGGCCGGAGGAACAGTAATCAGTTCCCGGGTAATCACGACTTTCTGTGGTTCTGCCCGGCGGGCCCGCACCACGGAAAAGGTGATGGTAGAACCCGGCTCCCCGCTCAGCAGGCCTCGAATCTCCGCTAGCGACATCTCGCGCGTGCTTTTACTCTCAATAGCCTCAAGAATGTCGGTGTCCTGCAGGCCTGCCTTGTCGGCCGGACCGCCGGGCAGCACGGAAACAATCGAGGCGTAACCAAAGCGCTTCGAAACCGCCGCGCCGATATCGCCCTTAGCGCTTGACTTATGCGCTTTGTACTCCTTGTACTGCACCGGGTTTAAGTAACTGGAGTTCGAATCCAGAGACTCCAGCAGGCCGTGGAGCGCGCCATCGGTCACCGCGGGGAGGTTGGGCTCCTCGACATACTCGCTGCGAACCCGGGATAGAACCTCGCTATAGACTTCCAGCTGGCGATAGGCCCCGTCGTTCGAGGCGCGGACACCGGTAATGCCCCCGGCAAGAGAAAAGATCAGCACTCCTGCCGAGGCAAGAAGAATTGTGGTTTTCAGTTTTCTGGACATTGGACTCCGAGGGATCGAGCTGGGCACCTTACGGCAACCGGTCGGTTAATTATATCCGGTTTGATGCAAATGTATGGAACTTCGGTGCATAGGACATTACCGGCGGGTCGGCGGCCCGGTGTCGTCCGCTTGGGGGCTGTTTGTGGATTCGTTTTCCCCTCGCTTCGCTCTATGATTTCCCCATGGCTGCCCCAGTCCCCTCCAAGGTAGTCAGTTTCGAGCAAGCTCGCCAG
>JAFAPG010000238.1 GCA_019247235.1 Acidobacteriota bacterium | reverse complement strand
CAAGCGGCTAAGAAGGAGTCGGATGAGGCTGTGCAATTTCTAATCCTTCATGCTCTTAGTCAGTTCCGCCAACCCAGACTTGAAAAGGATTCAATGGCTTTCATGTTAGGGAATGAATTTGATGTGCATCAGTCCCTCGCCGCCCTCCTCGGGTTCGGTTCTTTTGCGCCAGGTGACCGGGACGTTGCTTATGATTTCATCAAGCAGAATTGGAATGCATTGATGGCCAAGCTTCCTAGCGATAGCGGGGCAATTCTGCCGCGAGTGGCTGCCATTTATTGTGATACACAGCATCGCGCTGACGCTGAGGAGTTTTTCCGCACTCGAGCCACCCAATTCAGCGGCGGTCCACGAAATTTAGCCCAGGCATTAGAAACCATTAGTATTTGTGAGGCTAACAAGAAAGCCAATCAGCCCAGCGTTGCTGAATTTTTGAGCCGCTATTAGGTCCTTCTACCCGAGTGGGCACCGTTGCCCGCGACGTGCCCAACGAGGTTGGTCCCCTTGGAGGATCTCCCTGCGCGGCTCTTGTCTCTCCCTAGAGATCCCCAGATTCACGTATGGGGGCGTTAAATCCGCCGGCAAGCTTCGTTGATTCATTCCCCAGAAGCTAGGGAAGAGGTCAACGTCAAACCTTTCCACAACCAGGGATTTCCCGGGAGATCGAGCCGCCAGTCTTGTTCCTCAGCTGCTCCAGCAGAGTGTGGCTCTCTCCTGTCGTCCTCGCGGCCACCCGCTCATTTCGTCTCACCGTTACCAACGTAACCGCGCCGCTGCCCATTTTTGTGGCAATCCCCTCACGAATAGCGTAACCACTAAATAGCAGCTAACCGGTTGACAGACTGTGATCGGTGGTTGCTCAAACCAGACCAGGTTGTCGCCTGACTCGCCGAGTCGCTGAGCCGGGTGACCTAGACGTTCCGACATTTTCAAGCTGTGAGATCGCGATCGTGCTCCGTCGAGCAACGCGATAGCACTGTGGCTGAGAGGCATTCCATGAAAAACCTTTTTGCAGTTTTGGCTGCCGTGGGCTTGATCCTCGTTTGTTCAACCCGCGGCTCCGCCCAGAGTGGTTCCATTCGCGGATCTGTGATCGACCAGACCGGGGCAGCCGTGGTCACAGCCGACGTCACGGTTTTGAACCTTGACACTGATTTGTCTCTAACCGTTGAAAGCAACAGCGCGGGCAATTACGACCTAACGAACCTGCCGGCCGGGCGTTACGGCATCACCGTCAAGAAAAGCGGCTTTAACCTTTCGCGCGTGGATAATGTTGTGCTTACGGTTGACCAGGTGGTTACGGCCAATGTTAAGCTGCACGCCGGGTCGGTGGCAGAAACCGTTGAAGTTCAAGGAGATGAACTGCCGCCCATTGATCTGAACAGTGCGGCCGTTAGTAATCTCGTCGATGCCAAGCAGATGCAGGATTTGCCATTGATCGTGCGCGATCCCTATAGCTTGGTCTTGCTTTCACCGGGAACCTCACAGACCAATACCACATTGGGCGGATTTACCGTAAACGGATCTCGCGAGCGCAACAACAATTTTCTTCTCGATGGTGTCGACAACAATGACACGACAGTCCCGGGAATTCCCGGAGGACTTCTCACGGTTAATCCAGATTCCACGCGAGAGTTTCGCGTCATAACCAACAACTACAGCGCAGAGTTTGGACGTAACACCGGTTCGATCATTGATGTGGTCACCAATCCCGGCAGCAACGGCGTTCACGGACGCGCTTACGAATTTGGTCGTTGGAACAGCTTCGGGGGTGCTAGAGATTGGTTCAATCGACGCCTTGACAGCAATGGGAATCCCCTCTCCATGGATCCCTATGTTCGTAATCAGTTCGGTTATTCCCTGGGCGGACCCATTCGACGCAATAAGACTTTCTTCTTCTTCAATGAGGAATTCGAGCGTTTTCGCACCACCCTACGAAACACGGTGGTCGCGCCCACAGCTGCTTTTAAGACTGGACAGTTCAATTACATCAACCAGGGGACCACGAGCCGGGTGGATTTGACTCCGGGCGGAGCGAACAATCCCAACAACCTCCCACTTGATCCAACGGTGCAAAAACTCTTGGCCCTCTACCCTACTCCTTCGCAGTCTGCCGACGGTATGAGCGGCATTGTCTCCTTTCCTAGTGCGTCGCAGCAGAATAGCTACAACGCGGTGGCCAAAATCGACCATCAGCTAAGCACTCGCCATTCCCTGAGTCTGCGCTACGGGTACGACCATTCCTATGATCCTAACCCGTTTCATAACGACATTTTGCCGGGGAATGTAGGCGGAGTGAGCGAGAAATTTATCACTCAAGGGCTTTCGGCCAATTTGACCTCGCGATTGAAATCCACGGCCATCAATTACTTTTCCTTCGGATGGAACCGGAACTACTCGAATTTCGGCTGTACTGGTCTTAATGTCCTGGACAGCGTTAGCCCGCTCGACGGCTTTGGCAATGGCCGTGACTATTACATGGACCCCTTCAGCAGTTTGGGTTGCATCGCACTGGTAGCCGACAGCCAGTGGCGTAAGACGGGGACGACCAGCTATGGCGACAACATCACCTGGATCAAAGGTGCTCACACCTTGAAGTTTGGCTCCGACTTTCGCGATGTTGGCGAGCAAGGCTCGAGTAGTTTCAATGCGCGCCGCCAGGTAAGCTTAGATACCTTCCGAAACACCCAGAGCAGTGTCATTACGGCTCCTCCGAATGATTCGCCCGCGCTCGAGGATGCCGCCTCGGCTCTCTATGGATTTGTGTGGAGCGATCTTGCCGCGGAATTCTTCAACCGCGCAGGCGTGCGCCAGGCTAACGACAATAAACATTTTCGCCAGCATGAATATGACTGGTTCGCAGAAGATTTTTGGAAGATTCGGCCGAATCTTACACTGAGTGTCGGATTGCGTTACCAGCTGGACGGTGTTCCCTACGAAGAAGGTGGAAACCTATCCAACCTGCTGGCCGATCCCAGTTCATTCCTTGCCGGGCAGTCGGTGCCGTTTACCATTGTGGGCCCGGGGACGGGCCAGCAGCTCTACAAGCAGGACTACTCGAATCTTGAGCCGCGACTTGGATTTTCCTGGGACCCGCGAGGTGATGGCAAAACGGCTGTCCGCGGCGCCTTCGGAATCTTCCACGATCGGGTGTTCGGTAACCTCTTCGGTAATGCCCGCGGCAATCCGCCGTTCGAACAGGACTATCAGACCTTTCCCTTCGAGACCCTCAATAACGCATTCGGCTCGGGAGCTTTTCCTGTAGTCGTTCCGAATACCACACCCTCGGCCATGGTGGCTGATGGCACCGGCTTAGGACCGGTCGTGTTCGACAATCATTTCCGCAACCTAGTCAGCAACAGCTGGAACTTCGGGGTACAGCGGGAGTTTGGCGGAAAGAATGTCATTGAGGCTAATTATGTTGGCAACGAAGGCCATCACCTTTATCGTCAGAGGGACGGGAACCCGCCGGATCCGGCGCTGGTAAATGATTTGCTTGCCTACTGCCAGCAAACGAGCAATCCAGGTGCCTGCTCGGCCAAAGTTTCATTGTTAAACCTGTATTTTGGCAAACAATTTGGCCTGTTTCCCTTCAACGCCGTCGCCAATAACGCTTTATACCAGCCTTTCTATCAGCAATCGGTAGGGAACTCCATTTACAATTCCCTCCAGTTGAAACTCACCCATCGCTGGAGCCGTGGATTTGAAGTTCAAGGCTCTTACACCTGGGCGCATGCCATCGACAATGCCTCTGATCCGCTGGCCCCGGCGCAAGGAGATCGTACATTTCCGCGCAATTCTCGCGACCTCGCCCAGGAACGAGGCAACTCCGACTATGACATCCGCCACGTGGCGGTAATCAATTACATTTGGGAATTGCCGCTCGGTCGCGGCAAAGGCTATTGGCATGATGGGATGCTAGGTCGAGTTTTTGAAGGAATGCAATTCGCTGGGATCACCACGCTACAAACTGGTCGTCCTTTCGATATACGTTGTTCTCGCGACAGCCAAAGAACGGGCATTTCCGCCTGGTGCGACTTAGTCGCAGCTCCCTTCGCGCCCGGCGCCAACAATGATCCCGCGGTTAATCTAGGCAACAAGGTGTATTTCAGCAACCCCGCGGCCTTTGCCCAGCCTAATTACGGAGCCCCGGGCAATATCGGTCGCAACCAGTTCTACGGTCCTGGATTTGTAGACTTCGATATGGATTTCGCCAAGAAGATAAAGCTAGGGGAGAGGATAGGGCTTGAGTGGCGAATGGAGTGTTACAACTTATTCAATCATCCTCACTTTCAGCAACCCGACAATGCTTTCACGGATTCATCTTTCGGGCTGATTACCGGTACCGTGGCTCGCCCGGATGCGACTACCTCGGCGCGCCAGTTGCAAGTAGCTTTGAAACTGAGCTTTTGAGCTGAATGCACCCGCTTCAAGCGAGCGATCGATGTAACCCCCACTGGAATTCGTGGTGGTTACATCGATGCTTCCATCAGGCGGAGGGCGAATAACTGCGGTCGTTTCTCTTCGCCATCTTTATTGTCTAGCCGGCAGCGACCCCCCCC
>JAFAPG010000234.1 GCA_019247235.1 Acidobacteriota bacterium | reverse complement strand
CCTGGCGAGGAACTCCGAATTCTCCGCTCATGCTGTTTGAAACGCCCTATCGACAGCTCATCCCCTTCTCCCCCTTCGACGCCAGCCTGGGGGATGCCAATCTGCTCATCATGGCCAAGACCGGCGGAGGAAAGACCTTCCTGGCGCAGCTGATGTTGCTGATGATGGCGCGCTCGCGGCCGCTGGTTTCGATTCTCGAACGCGGAGACTCCTATTCCCCGCTGGTCGAGCTGATGGGCGGTCGCATTATCAATGTTCAACTCGATGGCCGAGAGACACTGAATCCCTGGGATCTGCCCGAAGGGGATACCGCTCCCAGCAAGGAGAAGTCGGCATTTTTAAAAAATTTAACCCGGCACATGCTCGGTGAGAGCCGGGATTCCGATAGTGCTCTGCTCGATAATGTGCTGACCGAAGCGATCCTTCAAGTCTATAAGCGCTGCTCCATTCGTTATTCGAACCCAATTCCCACATTCAACGATCTGCGGGAAGAACTGGCGCACTGGCGCGATCGCGAAAAGATGCAGCGCACCATGGATGAGGCCCATCTGGCCGCCGTCAAGCTGCGTCAATGGACCGAAGGCGGTATCTACGCCAAGCTCTTTGATCAGCCGACCAACCTCTGTCTGGATAGCGACTGGCTCTTCTTCAACGTAGAGGGGTTGAGTACAGATCCGCGACTAGAGACCGCCATGAGCATGCTGATCGCCGCCGCCATGTCATCGCGCGCCGCCGGCTCTTCAGGCCGCCACAGCATATCGGTTCTCGATGAATGCTGGTTTCTGCTCGATTCCCCGTCGCTTGCGCCTGAGGTTGTGCAGTTATATCGCACGGCTCGCAAACGCAACTCCAGTGTTTGGGGTATCAGCCAAACGCTCGAGGATTTTGTCGGCACCGACACCAACCGACGGCCGCATGGGCCGGGCATTCTAAAAAATGCCAGTACCAAAATCGTGGGACAACAGCCGGGTGACGTTAGTCCTCTGGTCGAACACCTGAATCTCAATCCAACTGCCCTGCGTGAAGTCCGGAGCTTTGGCGCGCCGCGAAAGGGACGCGGTGCCGAGGCGCTAATGGTTATTGGGGAAAAGGCCGAGACCACACAAACAATTCGCGTTCTTCCCACCGCAATCGCCTATTGGGTGTGCACCACCTTTCCTCGAGAGCGTAGATATCGAGCCTGGTTTCTGCAATCTCGCGGGGAACAGGCGCTGCTTGAGAGCTATCAAGAACTGGCGGAGCGATTTCCCCAAGGGTTAGCCGAAGTGCGTCCATTGCCGGAGGAGGTTTCTGGCGCCGTGAACTCGCAGTCTTCGTTGCCATCGACAGCACACTTCTCGTCGCCAGGTACGTCGCAGTAAAGCAAGGAGGAGGCTCATGCAGGTCCAGTGGTACACATTCTTCTTTTGCGCGCTCGCCCGGCGGCTTAAGCCGACCGGCCGGCAAACAAAGATCGTGGCAGTGGCGCTGCCCGCCGCTCTGGCCACTGCCTTGGTAGTCACTCCGCCAGTATCCCGCGCCCAAGTTCAAGGGGGCATCCTGGCCGGAGTTCAAGCCATCTTGGGCGTAATTCAGGGGCTGATTCAGACCACACTGGTGACAATCAACGATGTGCGGAGCGCAATGAGCAACCTCGAGCAACTGGTCGTCTGGCCACAGCCGTTGATCCACCGAACGCAGGCACAGTCGCAAGCGATGATCGTGCAGTATCGCCCGCCGATGACTGCCATTCTTCACACCAGCCTTAAGAGCGCCAGCTTGCCGGCTTCTCAAGTACTCGAAAGCGTGCTACGCGACCATCAGGTGAATAACTTCGCCGCCCTCACGGTAAGCTATACCAACACCTATGGCCCGGCACCAGCGGCTACGGAAGCTACCAGTACGGATCGCGCCATGGCGGACATGGACGACGCCGTGGCCCTCGACACCCTCAAACTTCTCAAGGCAAGTGACGACGCCGTCGAGCGCGAGGTTGCGGCGGCAAATTCGGTTGAAGATGCCGTAAGTCAGGCCGCGCCTGGGTCGGCTCCTTTCCTAACCGCCGCGGCCATTGTTTCCAGCATAAACAGCCAAGCTGTCACGCAGAGAATGCTGGCTGCTGAACTCAGGCAGGAAGCAACTCAGCTGGCGCATCGAAACACGATTCTCAAAGAGCATGCCAACAACACCACGCGCCTGCGGGGTGTTCTAGTGAACTTATTACAGCACCAGTAACTACAGAGGAGAACCATGTCAAAGTTGATTGGCCGCCTGAAGAAGAGCCGTACCTGGCTGGGTGCACACAAGCTTCGCATCGTTATGCTGGGGTTGCTTGCCACAGTGACCTTCTCCTGGTCGGCACGGGCCCAGTTTCTCGATCCCTGTTGCGCGTTGTTAGCTGCGGGGCTCGCCAGTATTCATGTGGCCCTAACCAACATCGTTGGCGGGGGCCTCAAGCAGATCCTGACGGTGGACAATGCCATCTTTGACTACCAACAGTCGGTGGTCTGGCCGGCCAACTTAATTGCCCAGGCCCGCAATTTGGTCGCGCTCTTAGGAACCGATCTCCGCCAAATACAGGACCTGTCAGGCATTCCGGTCAGCAGCGCCACCCTACCCAGCTCGCAACAACTCGAGCAGCTTCTCCTGTCGCACAGTCCGAATGGTATTGCTCAAATTGGAGGAGCCTATACAACCCTATATGGTCCCATTCCCGCACCCGCCTCGGCCTCGCCCCAGGTGCTGAGTATGGTGGACATGACCGACGCTGCGGCGCAAGCAGCCATGAAGCGCGCCATCGAAATCGACGCCCTGGCGGATCTTGAAATTCAGGCCGCCAACCAACTCACCCAACGCATTCAGACTGCGGCGCCGGGTACGGCTCCCCTCATCGAGGTGCAAGCCGATGCATGGTTAATGAGAGCCCATGCGTATACACAAAGCGCCACGGCCGACCTGATGCGGGTGCGGGCCATTGAACTGGCGAACCAAGGCGAAGACATCAAGCTCGGAGCGAGTAATACCACAAATCTGCGCCAGGCTCTGGTGAATCTGCTCGCGCACCATTGAGGACGCTCTACCCGGGCGTGAACGCGGACTCCCGGCGAGGGCGCTACCTGGGAGGTGGATTGGCGAAGGTTCGCGGCCGCGGGAAAACCGGTTCTAGGTGGCTGATGTGAAGGTGAAACCAATCGTGAGATCAAAACCAACACCGGGGGATGAGGGATTTGCTCAGCTCACTCGCTATTACGAGCATGATGGAATGATTCGAGCATACGCCAACCGAGCCATGTTTCTCGCCATCTTGTTCGCGGTGATCGCCATAGCTTCGCTAGGCTTCGCCATCTACGTTCGTGTTCAGCCGCCTACCGTAATTCGAGTGGATAAAGATGGCAATGCGACGGTAATCGGAGGCCCCAAGTCCCACCTGGCAAGCGTCGCAACCCTGCTTGCGCAAGAAACCGGAAGCGCCGCGCTCTTGAGCATCGCACCCAGCGAACTCGAGGGCAAGGCGGTAGTCCGCCGTTTTATCGATCATTACCTTTCGTATGCGCCGGAGTCGGCGGCACGAAATCTAGCCGAGGCACTCAACATGATGACCGTCAATCTCCGCTCTTTCACCATGGCTAAGCTGCGGGAGGAAGATACGCTGGGAAAAATTGAGCAGGATCACATCATTTCTGATGTGCGGATCCGTTCGATCGAGGCCGCCAAAACCGGTCCATGGAGTTATGTCGTGTTCGCGGCCAAGGAGATTCATAAAGTGAGAGATGGGGCTGAAGTCACAGATCGCATTGTGGCCCAGTACAACATTCGCTTGGTGGAGGAAAAACGTAGTGAACTGAATCCCAGCGGCCTGCTAGTGGCCGAATATTCCGAGAAGCAGATGTTAGGCGAGCGGGACAACAGTCTTAAGCAGAAAAGTGAGCTTGAGCGCTAGGTTCTGCTGAGGAGTACACATGGAAAAGGATGCCAGGCGATTTCGTCAGGCGGCGCGTATCTCCAGCCGAGAGAAAGCCGCACTTGAACGCCTCGTACGAATTGCCCAGGCGGCCACTGGCCAGGGACGAATGACGGCGACATTCTTGCTTAGCTGGTGGAATGCGCCGAATTTCGGAGGCTTCGATTTGACTATCTTGTGGAATGTCGATCCGCAAATTGCTGACGATATGGTGACGGTATTTACCTGGGTCGCGAAGTGTCGTCAATTCCCCGACGACCTCGGCTATGACGAGCAATTCAGACGAATTGTTCGCACTTGGCGTCTGCTGGCAGGGGGCCCAATTGCGGATCCGTCCGCAGGCATGCGGGAAAATAAAGGCGAGCGGTTTTCCTAAGCAGATTCTTGGTTTCGCGATCGCGACCTAATTGGGGGCCTTGTTGGGGATGCGAGGCCGCTCGAAGGAGAGAGATCTTATCCTCCGGCATCACCCGGCGACTCGGGCGACCTTGGCTCGGAACTTTGAACTCATAAGG
>JAFAPG010000230.1 GCA_019247235.1 Acidobacteriota bacterium | reverse complement strand
TAGTGAGATTGTCAAACGGCTCAACAACCGAGAACCAAGGCTTCTCCAGAGAAATACGCTCGAGCACTTTCGTCGTAACTCGATAATCTGATAAAAATGTGAGGCGCTAGTTTTGCCGCTTATGAAAAGATCCTGTTTTGTCTTGATCGTAACCTTGGGTCTGCTTGTTACCCTGCCGGCTTGGGCCGAAGACAACTCGGTTTCCGAAGGATTGGCAGCGACCCCTCCCATGGGCTGGAACACCTGGAATAAGTTTCACTGCAACGTCAGCGACGAACTGGTGCGGGCGATGACCGACGCGCTGGTGAAATCGGGAATGAAGGATGCAGGCTATCAATATGTGGTGATCGATGATTGTTGGCAGGTCTCGCGCGACCAGACTGGCCAAATCGTGGTTGATCCCAACCGGTTCCCTTCCGGCATGAAGCCGCTGGCTGATTATGTACACTCCGTGGGATTGAAATTTGGGATTTACTCTGATGCCGGCGCGAAGACCTGCGCCGGCCGCCCCGGCGGTCTTGGGCACGAATACCAGGATGCCCTTACTTATGCATCTTGGGGCGTTGACTACCTTAAGTATGACTGGTGTCACACGACCACACAGGATGCTCGGGCTTCTTATGCGAACATTCGCGCCGCGCTCGACGCCACCGGCCGTCCCATTGTGCTCAGCATTTGTGAATGGGGAAAGGCTAAACCGTGGCTGTGGGGAAAAGAAGTAGGTGGAAACCTGTGGCGTACCACCGACGACATTCAAGATCGCTGGGGCGGCAAAGAGAAATGGCCTCATGGGGGCTGCTGCTCAAACGGCATGACGGCAATTTTGGACGAGCAGGTAGGGCTGGAATCCTACGCGGGACCCGGCCACTGGAACGATCCCGATATGCTGGAAGTAGGAAATGGAGGGATGAGCACCACCGAATATCGCGCGCATTTCAGTTTGTGGGCAGTGCTGGCCGCGCCCCTAATTGCAGGAAACGATCTGCGGAGCATGACATCGGAAATTCGCGACATTCTCACCAACAAAGAGGTGATCGCAATCGATCAGGACCCTCTGGGGCGCGAGGGCCGCCGGGTATGGAAGCAAGGCGATCTGGAAGTGTGGAACAAGGAGATTCAAGATGGAAGCCGGGCGGTGGTGCTGTTTAACCGGGGGAGCTCGGCAGAGCAAGTTACCGTGGCCTGGGAACAGATCGGTTATCCAGGTCATCTCGCGGCTGTGGTTCGGGACTTGTGGACACATAAGGATTTGGGGAAATTCGTAGGCAAGTTTTCATCGCCGGTGGAATCGCACGCAGTGCTCATGCTGCGAATTAGCCCATGATGGCTTAGACTGACTACAAATTGTGAGTTGAGCTTGCCGCTCTGGCGACGCTCACAACCGCGGTCTGCCAGTTGCGAGCGGGACCAGCGTTTAACAAGTCGAAGAAGAAATTTGTTCGGCTAATCTTCATTACCCATCCCTGCATTTTCATGCATTCAACGCAACGATCGAATGATCTGTAGACAAGTTTTTTTGCACACTCCGTAGCGGTGCGCTCTTGGTAGAAATGGTTCGCTAGCATCGGCACCGGTTTGGCCTCCTCGGATTCTCGGCGGCGGGGAGGGAACAGCGGGTATCGCATTTAAGTACATTAGCCGGGAGCCGGCTCGCCTTCGTGGCTCCGATCGACCCCGGTGGAGCGTGGTTGACCAATGCTCTCTGGCCATCGCTTGGTATGACACATGGTTCGGCGCCACAAGAGGTCGGAGTTTCCCTAAGTGAGCGCAGCTCAGCCGTCAGCATGGCCAAGGGAATCAAACCTGTGCGCACGCGAGCGGCACTAGCAGAACCATCAAGAAGGTGGCAGAGGGGGAGAGCTTCATGAGCGCAGGTCTAGCAAACATTCGATTTCATTCTGGACGAGGGGCCCTCCTGCGTAGGTTCGCATCGAGGTTCAGTGTCCCAAATTCTTCAATTGTGAACCTGGGAACTCTTTTGCGATAATCGTGAGGCTCTGGAGTTTTCGCGATGGTGTGGGATGGGTCGGCGAGCACTTACCCGTGCCCAACGACGCCCCATGCCGATTATGAAGTTTTTTTCGCGCATCCTTAACCCGACCAATAACCGGCGTCTGAATGAACTGCTGGGCTTCCTGTTCTGCGTTTTCGCGCTCCTGCTGTTCCTGGCACTTGCGACCTACTCTCCGCTTGATCCATCCCTGAACAGCGCGTCCGCGCTGACCGGATCACATGTGGCACGCAACTGCATCGGCATTGTGGGTGCCTACGGCGCGGACCTGCTGTTGCAAGTGTTCGGCGTCACCGCGTTCTTGTTGCCTGTATTCCTGCTGACCCTCGGAATTCGGTGGTTCCGTTCGCGACAGAGCATCTCCCCGTTAGCCAAGTTTCTGGGTGGAATTTGGCTCCTCATGTTCCTGCCGGCTTTGCTTGCGCTTTTGCCTGGACGCCTGCGATGGATGTCTGCGATGCCACTAGAAGGATTGCTGGGGCGGGTTTTGGGAGACGCCCTCATGCATTACTTTAACTTGACCGGAGCCTACATCGTCTCCACCAGTATGCTGGCCGTTGCCCTGTACTTCTCGACCGCCTTTTCGTTTTCCCGAGCCCAATTGTGGGCTTCGACGCGCTTCTCCTTCGTGATTGCCCTGCGGGATCGTTGGCAGGAATGGCAGGAAGAGCGCCTACGAAAGCGCATGCAGAAGCAACTCGAAAAACATCGCGCTGCTAGACCCTCAGTTCCAACCCAGGTTATTCCAGTGCGTCCAATGCCGCCAGTTTCTGCCGAACCCGCTCGCCCCGAACCACGCCGAACCGGCATCGAACGGTTTGCGGAAGAGGAAGAAACGGCAACTGAGTCCCAAGCCAGCCCCTTGGTGCCAGCTGTGGTCGAAGTAACCGCACGAGCCGACAGCGGAGAGAAACAAAAACCTAAGACCACTTTGTCACGAATTGCTGGCGGATATAAGCTCCCCCCCAGCAGCCTGCTGCACCGCCCCGATGGGCAGCAGGCGATAGACGCCGATGAGCTTAAGCATCTGGCGCAAGTGCTCACGGAGAAATATGGGGAATTCGAGGTTCACGGGCAGGTCACTCAGATCAATCCCGGACCAGTGGTTACGACTTTTGAGTTCAAACCAGAGGCTGGCATTAAGTACAGCCGCCTGACCAGTTTGACCGACGATCTCTGCCTTGCGCTTAAGGCGGAGAGCATCTTAATCGAGCGCATGGCTGGCAAAAGCACTGTTGGCATTCAAGTGCCGAATCGCGAAAGGGAGATTATCTGGCTGCGGGAAAATATCGAATCGTCTGAGTTTATCGGCTCAAGATCGAAGCTCACCCTCGCCCTCGGTAAGGACATTAATGGGCGCATTGTAACCGCAGAGTTGTCGGGCATGCCGCATTTGCTTATTGCTGGGTCAACCGGCTCAGGGAAAAGCGTGGCCATCAACGCAATGATCATGTCGATCCTCTACAAAGCGACCCCAGAGCAGGTGCGTCTCATCTTGGTCGACCCCAAGCGCTTAGAATTGGGCAACTATGAAGGCGTTCCCCACCTTTACACGCCTATCATTACCGAGCCCAAGCTTGCAGCCAATGCTCTACGCAACGCCGTACGCGAGATGGAGCGACGCTTGAAATTGCTGGCAGAAAAGGGTGTGCGTAACATTGATCAGTACAATCGCTTGTTCGATGACGCCGAGACCCCGAATCTATTTAGCGAATCTTCCGAAGACCGGCCCATTCCCTACATCATTATCATTATCGATGAGCTCGCCGACCTGATGATGCTCGACGGCGGCAATGTGGAAGAATCAATCACGCGGCTGGCTCAGATGGCTCGAGCTGTGGGAATTCATCTGGTGCTTGCAACCCAGCGTCCCTCGGTTGATGTGATTACTGGTTTGATTAAAGCCAATTTCCCCGCCCGGATCTCTTTCCGGGTTGCCACTAAGGTCGATTCCCGAACCATTTTGGATGCGAATGGCGCCGAAGCGCTTCTCGGCCGCGGCGACATGCTTTATCTGCCTTCGGGCTCCGCCCGCCTTCACCGGCTCCATGCGCCGTTTGTCACGGAAAAGGAAATTGCCGCTGTCGTTGAATTCTGGCGTGCCCAAGGCACGGCACAGTACGAGGAGAAGTTCCTGGAAGCTCCCAAAGAAGAACGCGAGGCTGTCACCGTTGACGGAGATCCCGACTCCTCCGTCGACGACAATGACCCTCTGTTTCAAGACGCCGTCCGGCTGGTTCTTGAGTTTGGCAAGGCCTCCACTTCCCTGCTGCAGCGTCGCTTACGCATCGGTTATGGGCGGGCCGCCCACTTGATAGACCTTATGGAACGCGATGGAATTGTTGGCGCAGCCGACGGTCCCAAACCGCGCGAGGTACTGAAACGACCCGATTGGATCGACGAAGTGGAACAGTCCATGCGCTAGTCGAACAATCGAACGCTGTATTGGATGATGCTTTCGTGTTCAACCGCTCCGGCGCGCTGTTTCGTTGCTCAACACGGCCACGCCACCGGCCATCTTTTTCGCGCGGTGCTCGGTTTCGGAACTAGACGAGAATAAATTCAGCTTGAAGTGCACTCGAGCGCGTAACGTGGCTCTGCCCAGTGCGGCTGAGGCGCGCGCAAATGCAGTAACAAAACCGATCTGCAGTCCGCGAGGGGCCTTAGATCGAGACTACAATTCTAGGGCAAATGCGGGCGCCTGCCGTCCAACGCCTCTCCTTTAACAATTGCAACGCCGAGAAGGGGTGCTATCCAGCGTGGCGGCGATCAGGGCAGCGGAGAAGACGCGCCGGAGTAAGTCAGTTCCCCGCGCGCGTCCTGCAAGCTCTCCACGTTAGGAATTAGCGTACTACCTCAATGAACGAGGTTGAGGTCTGCTGGTTCATGCGAGTTGCTAGCGATTTCCCTGAGATGCAATAGCGGCGAATGGCACATCATGAGGAATTTGGTTGCGATCGTAGAGCTCCCACATTCTCTTCTCCATGCTTTCAACCTGTTCGCGACT
>JAFAPG010000398.1 GCA_019247235.1 Acidobacteriota bacterium | reverse complement strand
GTGCGAAACCCACGACGTTTAGTCGCGGTTGTAGGAGGCCTAATCGCAATCATGACCATTGGAATTACCGGAGCAGTGACGGCTCTTGGTGATACCCTCTTTCCTGCAACATCTCTCCGCACTTCATTCGCGCATGATTTTAGTTCGAACTCACCGGCGCTGTTGCGCTTTCGGCTGGTGCATCCCGTTGTAGCGGTGGTCGCCGGAATTTACATTGCCTGGATTATCTTTGAAAATGCAAGCCGGCGAGGGGGCCTGTCCGCGGCCGGGCGTGCGGTGGTCATTCTCCTCCTGGCACAGGTCGCTATTGGGATTCTGAATGTAATACTGCTTACCCCCATTTGGCTCCAGATCATTCACCTGTGCGTCGCGGACGTTCTCTGGGTCGTGCTTGTACTTGTGTCTGCCGACCTCGTGTTTGAGTCCTCAGTTGTTCGTTCGAACCCTAGCCTCGTCCGAACTCCAGCCATGAGGTAATTCTTTCCCAGCAGGAGCTCCCCAATCGTGATGGATTATTCCTCCCCGGCAGGGGAGCTTCTCGCTTTGCGCGATTTGCCTCTCGAATAATCGGCCGTGTCTTCACCGGCCATTCGCGGAAATCGTTTTCTCTGTCTCCCGCTTTGCATTCCCCTACGAACAGACCTAGTTCCGTTTTATGCTTGACATGAAACTATCCTCCTGCAAGGATGCAGAGCAGGTTTCTGAAGGTAACGTTTACTTAGAACCACCAGCCGTGTGAACGGAGCCTCTCCCCCAATAGGACTTGCTGACAAAAGCCGGGAATGCGTGTCCTGACCTGCAGCAGCACTTCGACTGGAACCTGTGTTGTTCCGGAGATGGGAATTCCGGGGGGAAGGCCGGATTGTTCGGGCAGAGAGCTTCAGCCTCTGCAATCAGCTCCCGTTCTAACGCTCGACAGTGAGCCGGGCAGCAGTACCGTTCGGCAGGTTAACAGTTCGGTACTCAGGTATCCCTCTGAAGTTTTGCGACTTGACGCTTGCTTCTGGGTCGCTGGTTGCGTGTGGTGGTTCCGGCTTCATGATGGAAATTGCTCGGGCGTTCCAACATTCTTTTCCAAAATTTAGTAGTGTCGTGTACCTAACTGGAGAAACGCAATGGCAATAACGCCAGCTCATAAGTCACATGTGGGTGTTCCCTCTTTGCCACTACCATTAGCTCCTGTTTCGGTAACAGAAGTATCAAGCAAACGACAATGCATTTTCAGTGCAAGCGGTCGTTTCGCAGATATGCTTTCGTCGCGAGGTATCGGCGTCATAGGTACTTGGTGCATTGGTTTTGTGCTGCTGAATGCAATCCTGGCGGCACCAAGTATGGCCGCAGAAAAGGTTGTCTTAGCAGTCCAGGTCAATAGAGTCGGGGCCAAGATTGACCGCAACATCTTTGGCCAATTCGCCGAGCATCTCGGCCACGGCATCTATGAAGGTATTTGGGTTGGCCCAGATTCCCCGATTCCGAACACTGGCGGCATTCGCAACGACGTGGTCGCGGCGCTTAAAGCGATAAGGGTCCCGAACGTTCGCTGGCCAGGCGGGTGCTTCGCCGACGAATATCACTGGCGGAATGGCGTCGGTTCCGCACGAGTGATAACACTCAACCCGAACTGGGGCGGAGTGATTGAGCCAAACACGTTCGGAACGCACGAATTTATGGACTTCCTTAATCAGATCGGCGCTGATGCCTACGTGTCCGTCAATGTCGGCTCGGGCACTCCGCGCGAAGGGGCCGAATGGATGGAATACATGACCGCGGCACAACCTACGACGCTGGCCCGCGAGCGCGCCGCGAACGGTCACCCTGCTCCCTATGAAGTTCGCTACTTGGGCATTGGCAACGAGAGCTGGGACTGTGGCGGGAACATGACGCCGGACTACTATCTGAGCCAGCTCAAGATCTACAGCCGCTTCGTTCGAAATTACAACCCAGCACAACAAGGCGATCACGAGATGCTGAAGATCGCTGTCGGTCCCGGCGGCGGCGAGCCCCGCTGGACCGAATGGACTGAAGCTATCATGAAGGCGTATCAGCATCACTCCTGGAGCTGGGACATCAATGGCCTTTCCATGCACAACTACACGGTTGTGAACTGGCAACACAAGTTTGCCTCCCTTGGCTTCGGGGAGAGCGCTTACGCTCAGTTTCTCAAGGAAACGCTCGGGATGGATGATCTTATCGCTAAGCACTCGGCGATCATGGATAAGTACGATCCCCAGAAGAAAGTGGCACTCGTGGTTGACGAATGGGGCGCGTGGTACGCGCCTCTAGCCGGCAGCAATCCCGGTTTTTTGGTTCAGCAGAACAGTCTGCGAGACGCAATTCTCGCCGCCCTAAACCTAAACATCTTCGCCCGGCACGCTGATCGAGTGCGCATGGCTAACATCGCGCAGATGATTAACGTGCTGCAATCGATGATAATAACCGACAAAGAGAAAATGGTACTCACCCCAACGTACTATGTTTTTAAAATGTACGTGCCATTCCAAGATGCCACTCTCCTGCCTATCACCTTCGAGGCCGGAACGTATACAGCTCACGATATAACTCTACCTCGCATTGACGCGATCGCAGGCAAAGATAAAGCGGGAAAGCTCTGGCTTGAGATCACCAACGTCGACCCTAATCAAGCAGTCGAGATCGATGCCAGCTTAAATGGAACCAGTGTCAAGTCCGCAAGCGGAGAAACGCTTACCGCTCCAAAGGTCGATAGCACCAATAGTTTCGACACGCCACTGACGGTCGTGCCGAAGCCCATTTCTATCAAAGCCGAAGCCGGCAGGTTGACTCTCCAGCTACAACCGAAGTCAGTAACCGTGGTTTCGATCGAGCAGTAATCATGATCGGACGGATTCCCTTTTTTAGGCATATCCTTTGCTTCACGTCCACAGATGCTTCAAGTCCACGGATCAATGTAGCTATCCATACTCTAACCCGCGATTAGTGAAGCCAGGATTTGTGGCCATGGTGCTAGAAACTCGCGCCTACAGTTGGCAGTGGAAATTGATGAAGCTGTGTCGGTTCATGGCCGCACTTCTCGTGGCCCTCCTGGCTCCGTGGCTCCATGCGCAATGGGCTCCCCTCGTCAGCGACGCAAATGCGGAGAAGCGCATTGAGTGGTGGAGAGAAGCGCGCCTGGGTCTCTTCTTTCATTGGGGCCTTTACTCAATTCCCGCCCGTGGAGAATGGGTTCAATGGAACGAACAGATACCAAGAACTGAATATGCCCGGCTGATGTTGGAGTTTCATCCCGAGCACTTCAATGCGGAAAAATGGGCACACGTGGCGAAAGATGCGGGCATGAAATACGCGGTACTAACTTCTCGCCACCACGATGGCTTCGCATTGTTCGATGATCCGGCCGGCGATTTAACAGCGATGAAGTCGGCGGCACACCACGACTTTGTTGCGGACTACGTTAAAGCGGTTCGTGAGGCAGGGCTCGGCGTCGGTCTATACTACTCACCCCTCGATTGGCGATATCCGGGCTTCTTCTTTCCCGGCTTGTATTTGGATAGCGCGCTTGCGCTGCGGGAGCAATATGGGCGTCAGATCTCGGAACTCTCCACGCATTACGGCAAGCTAGATATATTGTGGTTTGATGGCGGCGGCAACGAATGGCTCGGATTTGGAGGCGTTAATTTTAATGGCCATTGGCAAGCTCGACCATTAGGACAACCCTACACCGGAAAATTCGATTGGCAGGATGACCAGATCGTTGGCTCTCTCAGAAACAAACAGCCGAACATCCTGATCAACGATCGCACCAATGCCGCGGCGGACTTCCGTTCGCGAGAGGGAGATGGCGCGCTCGGAGAATTTGACAACGGGACGCCATGGGAGCTGTGCACTACTATTGTCGAAGGAGCCTGGGGCTATGAAAAAGGCAGCAAAGTAAAACCACTCGCGCGACTGCTCCAAATCCTTGTAGGCGCGGTCGGACGGGACGGCAACTTTCTGCTCAATGTTGGTCCTCGACCGGATGGGGAGATTGACCCAGGTCAAGTAGAGCGCTTACAAGAAATAGGCGCTTGGTTGAGGCAGAACGGCGAGAGCATCTATGCAACTCGCGGTGGTCCCTGGCTTCCAGGCGATTATGGGGTGTCGACACACAAAGGCAAGACTGTGTACCTTCATGTGCTGAAGGTCCCGGCAAACAGAATCGTCGAACTGCCAAAGCTACCCGCGCGCATTATAAGAATGACTTCGATGGACGGAACTTTCGTATCCTATCTCGAGCACGATGACAAGCTAAGTATTACCGTACCGGGTTCGATTGGTGATGCGATTGACATGATCGTCAAGATCGACTTGGCGGAGCAATGGAATACGAACGCCGTCGTTGCGGTTGAATAAGTTTTGCGGCCGCGAACTGGCCGTCGGGAGAAGCCTGTTGGTCGGCGAGCCCAGACTGTCATTCGATTTACGCGCTCTCCTTTTCCTTCTGTTTGGGTTCGACCTGCTTGCGATGCATTTGGGTTGCCGTCGAGGTAGGTACAACTTTGCTTATCACTCCCTCGACTTTCGTCTTTAAGGATTCCGAGAATACATGGTCTTTACCATCCATCAGAGCTTGGAATCCTTGCTTCGCCACTTCTGCCGGGTCATTTTCGAATTTGCCTTCGGAGCCGACCTTGGTGTGGTCCATTCGAGCGCGATGAAAGAAGTCGGTCGCCGTGGGACCCGGCTGCAGAACAGTGATCGTGACTTTGGTATCCTTTAGCTCATTGCGCAAGGCCTCGCCCAGTGAGAGCACGAACGCTTTGGAAGCTCCGTATACGGCCTCGAGCGGAGCAGGAATGCTTCCGGCAATCGACGAAGTGAGCAGCACCTTGCCTTGTCCATATCTGGTCATCTTTGCCAACACTCGCTTGGCCAGGTGAACGGTACCTTTCACGTTCAGATCGATCAGCCTGAGTTCTTCTTCCAAGCTACTTTCACGGGCAAAATCGCCATACGCCCCTATTCCAGCATTGATTGCGGCCGCGTGCAGCACACGGCCGGAGTCCTCGACTGTGCGCCAAAGTTGCTCAACACCCTCGTAGGTAGCTTGATCGGCAACCACCGGGATTACTTCCACGCCTAGATTTTGCAATTCGGCTGTCGCCGTCTCTAGGCGCTCACTATTTGCATTCACTATGAGGTCATATCCGTTTTGGGCAAATACACGGGCGAGTTCCAGCCCAATTCCACTGGAAGCGCCGGTCACAAGGGCAAAGTTTCTGCTCGCCATAGTCTCTCCTTCTGAGGCTGCACATTAGACGGAGGCGAAGAAAGGTGAGTTTGCTTGCACGTCCTGGATTTGCGGATCGTGCCCTGTGTCTCAAGATTGCGACAAGTTTCTTTGTCGTCGATCGACTCTAGCCGCTCCCGCGGACGCTCCCGTTCGCTTCCAGTGGGTCACGATCAATTCTGATATGCTCTGCCTCGAGT
>JAFAPG010000217.1 GCA_019247235.1 Acidobacteriota bacterium | reverse complement strand
TCCTTCAGAATGGCTTCGACCATCTCGGTGGTCGCTGCCGAAGGCGCATAATAGGCGCTTCCGGTCTTGAGATATTTAACAATTTCCGCTCCTCCGTTTCGGGTGCGTTGAACCAGCGACTCGATACGCGCGGCATCCAGTAATTCGGTGATGGGAATTCCCGCGACCGTCGAATAACGCGGCAGAGGAACCATGGTATCGCCATGTCCACCGAGCACGAAGGCGGTGACATTCTCGACGCTGACTCGCAGTTCTTCCGCGATGAAGGTGCGAAACCTGGCGGAATCAAGCACTCCGGCCATTCCCACGACCCGTTCTCGAGGAAAGCCGCTCAGCCGATAGGCAGCTTGGGCCATGGCGTCGAGTGGGTTAGAAACCACAATCAGAATGCACTCGGGAGAATGCTCGACAACCTTGCTGATAACTTCTTTCATAATCTTATGATTCGTATGTAGCAGGTCGTCGCGGCTCATCCCGGGTTTACGAGGAATGCCGGCGGTGATCACCACCAAGTCGGAATGAGCGGTGGCCGCATAGTCGTTGGTACCAATGACAGCGCAGTCTCGCTTTTCAATGGGCATGGCTTGGAGCAAATCGAGTCCCTTGCCCTGCGGCACGCCCTCGACGATATCGATTAGCACAACATCTCCTAACTCCTTCGCAGCAATCCAATGAGCCGCCGTGGCTCCAACATTTCCAGAACCGACAATGCTGATCTTCTTGCGCATGCCTCTCCCTTCGATAAAACCTGATTCCGCGCCAACCCAACTGGTCAGGAAAATTTCACACGTTATTGTCGTCCCCGGTTGCGAGGCGGACGATGGAGCTATGCGTTCACCAACACTCGGGCTCCCATGTTATGGATGATGTGATTGGCAAATTGGCTAGTGGTAACCTTCGTCGCACCTTCCATGAGGCGATGAAAATCGTAGGTCACGGTCTTCTGTTCGATGGTGCGCTCCAGCCCGTTTTCAATCAGATCTGCCACCTCGCCCCACCCCAGGTAACGGAACATCATGACCCCGGAGAGCATCACGGAGCCTGGGTTAATGACATCTCTGTCGGCATATTTTGGCGCGGTGCCATGAGTCGCTTCGAAGACTGCGTAACCATCGCCAATATTGGCACCCGGAGCAATGCCCAATCCCCCTACCTGGGCAGCGCAGGCGTCAGAGATGTAGTCGCCATTGAGATTTGGGGTTGCCAGCACGGCGTATTCATCGGGCCGAGTCACCACTTGCTGGAAAATGGAGTCCGCGATGCGATCATTGACCATGAGCTTGTTTTTCCATTCTCCGTGACCATGGCTTCGATAAATGCTCTCGAGAACCGATCGCACCTCTTGATAAACCGAGCTGCGGAATTCCTCGGGCGCATACTCCAGTCCTGGCTCGATCAATGCGCCATTGTCCTCGCTCGAGAGATTGGGATTCTTATCTTTGTTATCGAGAATCCAGCTTTCCCGCTCGGTGACGATCTGGTTCCGAAACTCTTCGCTGGCCAGTTCATATCCCCATTTGCGAAACGCGCCTTCAGTGAATTTCTGAATGTTTCCTTTGTGAACAAGGGTGACAGTTTTTCGGCGATTTTCAAGTGCGTGCCGGATTGCCATGCGCGCCAGGCGCTTGGTGGCAAAGACGGAAATTGGCTTAATGCCCACACCGGAGTCTGCGCGCACCTGCTTCTTTCCACCTTTCAGCATCTCCCGATTGATGAAATCGATAAGCTTGCTGGCCTCTTTACTTCCCTGTTCCCACTCGATGCCGGCGTACACATCTTCAGTGTTCTCGCGGAAGATGACCACATCCATGCGCTCCGGATGTCGGACCGGTGAGGGTGTGCCTTTGTAATATTTGACCGGACGAACGCAGGCATAGAGATCGAGCACCTGGCGCAAGGTGACGTTCAAGGAACGTATACCCCCGCCGACCGGGGTAGTCAGCGGTCCTTTGATGGCCACGCGGAAATCGCGGATGGCTTCGACTGAGTCCTGCGGCAACCAATCGTTAAATTTTGCTTTGGCCTTTTCACCGGCAAAAATTTCGTACCACACCACGCGACGTTCCCCGCGGTAGGCTCTTTCGACGGCGGCGTCGAAAACCCGAACCGCGGCCTTCCAAATGTCGCGTCCGGTGCCGTCGCCTTCGATGTAGGGAATGATCGGATTCGGTGGAACTTGGCAACGGTCCTCCTTATACGCGATCCGGGCACCGTCTCGCGGGATAGGCACGCCATTGTAGGAGTCGGCCATTTAGTTGACCTCCGAGTGAATGAAAGATGAAATTATAAACGCATGCGAGAGTTCAAACGATTGCGCGACCGAGCGAAGCGAAGGTCGAAAAGTAAATTCCGCCTCACAGTAGTCACGGCAGCCCGAAGCGAATCTATGGCTAAGCTGGAAGGTGGGTCCTAGAATCAAGTCATGACGTTGCGCACTCTCGCCGCCATTGTTTTCCTCTCCGCACTGGCTCAAGGACAGGCCGGCGGAACCACTCGATCCGCCGATTTATTCGCCCCCGATGAGCAACATCGCTTCTGGGATCGAACCAACCTGTGGCTTTTTTCCGGAGTCGCCTTATTCCGCGGCCTCGACTACGCTTCAACCCGCAACTTCCAGGCGCGGGGGAGAACGGAGATTCTTCTTCCCGACGACGTGGTTGATAACTCCGCGGGATTTGCCGCGGTTGAAGCCGCCGGAACGGCAACCTCAGTGGGAATCTCCTACCTTTTTCATCGCCTTCACCATCATAAGATGGAGCGCTGGTTGTCGCTGGGGCACATAGGGGTGACTGCCTTCGGGGTGGGGTGGAATTATTCTTTGGAATCGAAACACCGCCCGCCGGGCGCCCATTCTCAGTAGCGCCGGGTCAGCATCGAAAACATGTGCCGGTCGCGCCACGATTGCAGGCCTCAAGAGCAGCATCGCGAGCAATGCTCCGACTTTCTGGGCCAAGGCGGGCCGAACCACGCGCGCGACTTCTGGCGCAGAGCGGACGAAAGGAATGACGCTTGTTGCTGCCGTCTTTGCTCTAAATGCGAGCAGCGGCTCTTTATCCTTCGTTCGAGATTCTGTGCCCAAGACCTTTGTGGCTGACATCGAGTAGATCTCGCCGCCAGCAACAAAACTCGACTGAGCACCGCGGCAGCGCCCGGCATTCTCTAGTGCACTACTCGATCATAAATGTCGCGCACGCGAGAGAAGGTTCGAAGCAGCTCCTGTTCGAGCCCATCCTGGAACTCGCGCCTCAAGATGGCGGCGGTTAGAGTCTCGGCCGCGTGGCGGGGATGTTCGGCGGCCGGTAGCCA
>JAFAPG010000209.1 GCA_019247235.1 Acidobacteriota bacterium | reverse complement strand
CTCCGGTAACTCCCAAGGCCGGTGACTTGAACGAGCCGCCCGAGAGTCGCCAGTTGCGATTGCAGATTCACCAACTGCAACAGACCATCACCCAAACTACCCGTGATCAACAAAGATTGCAGGATCAAATCCGAGTGCTTCAGGGGCGGGTCGCGCTTTCGCCCGCCATCGAGGAGCAATACAAAGGGCTAACCCGCGATTATGAAACCCTGCAGAAGGTGTATGACGACGATATCGCCCGGAAGCGAGCCGCCGAGAAACAGAGTGCAATTGAAGTGCAACAACAAGGTGAGCAGATGACGGTGCTGAACGCGGCTGATTTGCCGCAAAGCCCCAGTTTTCCCAAACGTTTTTATTTCGCCGGCGGGGGCTTCGGGGGTGGCTTGGCACTCGGTTTGGGAGTCGCCCTGTGGCTTGAAATGCGCGATCAATGTGTGCGGACTGAACAGGATGTTTTGGCCGTATTGGGACTGCCAGTTCTCTCTCAAGTTCCCTGGGTGCGGGAAGACGACGGGCGGAATCCGGCTCGACCATCTAAACCAGGCAACAGGCGCTTGCCAAAACGGAAAGCGATCGTCGAGGTTTAATTCGGCATGTACAAAGAATTTTTCGGACTGCGAGCCAACCCGTTCAATGTTAACCCTGACCCGCGCTACCTCTTTCTTACGCGGCACACCGAAGAGGCGCTGGCGTGCTTGACCTACGGTATCCAGAGCCGCAAAGGATTTGTCTTGCTCACTGGAGAGGTGGGCACGGGCAAGACTACGCTGGTGAACAAACTGCTCGAATGGTTGCGTGCACAACAGGTGCCGACGGCCTATATCTTCAATTCGCGCATGAACGTGGCACAGTTTCTCGATTACATGATGGCGGACTTCGGCATCCCTTGCGATACCCGCTCGAAGAGCCAGATCTTGTTGCGCCTTTACAACTGGCTGCTCGAACGCTATCGCTCGGGAGAAACTGCCGTCTTGATTGTCGATGAGGCGCAAAACTTAGCCGACGAAGTACTAGAAGAAATTCGCATGCTCACCAATCTCGAAACTTTCACAGAAAAGCTTCTGCAGATTGTGCTGGTGGGGCAGACGGAATTAGAACAGAAGCTTAAACAACCGAATCTGCGCCAGTTGCGGCAGCGTCTCACGTTGCGCGCCAAAACCCATCCCCTGACTCTCGAAGAGACCAGAGCTTACATCCAGCAGCGACTTCGCATAGCTGGTTCCAACGGACAGCAAATTTTCGATGGTCAAGCTCTCGATGCCATTCATCGTTACTCGAGTGGTATACCGCGTATCGTCAATCTTACCTGCGAACACTGTCTGGTGAGCGCATTTGTCGATCAGCGGAAATTGGTGACCGAGGATATCGTCGATGCGGTGGCGCGGGATTTTGAGTTGGACGGAAACCATCATGCTTTGATGACCACCGCGCCCATGACCCCGGATAAGTTTGATCTGGTCGATGCGCTGAAAACCCTATCCAACTTAGCGGAACGATTAAAGGAATCGCAGAGAGAGTTGCCGAAGGAAGGAAAATTATGAGCCGCATTCACGAAGCGCTGAAAAGGGCCGAGCAAGAAAGAGCTCTTGCCGGTCCGGTGCAGCTAGATACGACGTCGGTACTTGATCGGCCGACTGAGGCCGGCGAGATCATTGCCAACGCCGCCGCCCTGGCGGGGGGTGTTCCTACTCCCGGCTTTAGCGCCGAGGCAGTTCTAACTCGCAGTCGCACGGTCAGCTGGAACCCGGACCCGAAGACCATGCTTTTTTTCTCTGGCGAGGAACACTCACCGGGGAAAGAACAGTTTCGCACGCTGCGCAGCCGGCTCTATCAGGCACGCGAAAAACAGCCGCTTTCGAAGCTGATGGTGACGAGCGCTCTACCCAAGGAGGGTAAGTCTTTTACCACCGCCAATCTGGGGCAGGTGATCGTGCGTCAGCATGGCCGACGGGCGCTGCTCATTGACGCGGATTTACGCAATCCGCAGTTGCATCGTGTGCTCGGGGCCGAGCCCGGGCCCGGACTCTCGGAATATTTGCAAGGTCTAGTGGACGAGTATTCAATCCTGCAACGCGGGAGCATGGACAACCTGTTCCTTATACCGGGCGGGCAGATCGTCGCCAACCCTGCCGAGCTGCTGGCGGGAGGGCGCATGAAGTTTCTCTTGAATTCCCTGCAGTCGGTATTTGACTGGATCATTATCGATACTCCTCCCGCGGTGCCGGTGGCCGATGCATCTATGATTGCCAACCTGGTGGATGGCGTCTTACTGGTGGTTAGATCCAATAGCACTCCGATCGACGCCGCCCGTCGGGCGCGCAACGAATTCCTGGAACGTAATGTCGTCGGCGTGGTTTTGAATGGCGTCACCCCCGATGTTTCTCCCTATGTGCAGTACTACTATGCCAGTTACAGCCCGGAAGCTCGAACCGGGGTGAAAAACTAGCGTTCGGAATTAGGAGAAGGTGTGATCCGGCTGTTCAACGTCTACTACCCCATCCGTACTCTTGTTCTGCTCGGCGGCGAAATGTTGCTGGTTTGGACTTCGCTGGTGGTGGCTACTCTGTGGCAACATCCCGATGACAGTTATGTGGTCTTGAACTACGAGGGTGGCTACATCAAAATTTTCGTGGCCACTCTGGCAGTGTTGATTTTCTCGCACCTTTTCGACCTCTACGAGCCGGCCTTATGGAACGCCCGTGGCGAGCTGTATTTTCGCTTGCTTCTGGTGCCTGGGAGTTTGGCATTAACCGCGGCCGCTATTTCCTACGTCCGTCCCCGTATCCTGATTGGCAACAACACGGTGCTGGTCGGCCTGGTCTTGGTCACCATCGCGCTCTATGGTTGGCGAGCGATGTATTCCTGGCTAGCCTTGAAGCCTTTCTTGCGGGAGAAGGTTTATGTGCTTGGGGTGGGCGAGCGCGCCCAGCGTCTGGTAAACGGTCTGCGCTCTCGTTCGGAGCTGGGCGTCGAGGTGGTCGGCTGGAGCGGAAATGTAGAGGGCGAGTTGACGCGCGAAACTCTGGCCTGCCACCTAATGCAACTGATTACCTCCCACGGCTTGCACCGGGTGATCGTGGCCATGGCCGATCGACGCGGTACACTTCCGGTCATGGAGATTCTCCAGCTCCGTCTGGCGGGCGTCAAGATTGAAGAGGCCACCTCCTGGTTGGAGAAAATCTCCGGCCGCATCGAAGTCGACAATCTTTACCCTAGCTGGCTAATCTTTGCCGACGGCTTCCGTTTCAGCGCCGCCTTCATGTTGCTGCGGCGCATCCTGGCGATCTTCGCCTCGATAGTTTTGTTGCTGATCGTTACCCCCATCATTCCCGTCATCATCCTGGCCATCAAATTGGACTCTCGCGGACCGGTGTTGTATCGGCAGAGGCGAGTCGGCTTCGGAGGAAAGGTCTTTTACTGCTACAAATTCCGCACCATGCGCCAGGACGCAGAGGCGGATACGGGCGCCACCTGGGCGCTTGATGATGATCCCCGCATCACGCGCGTAGGAAAATTTCTACGCACCACTCGGCTGGATGAGATTCCCCAGCTCTGGTGTGTGGTGAAAGGCGATATGAGCTTTGTCGGCCCACGCCCCGAACGCCCGGAATTCGTCGAGTGGTTGGAGAAACAGATCCCCTTCTATGGCGTGCGCAATGCCGTTCGACCAGGAATTACCGGATGGGCGCAGATACGCTACAAATATGGCAATAGCATCGAAGACGCCAAGCAGAAGCTGCAGTACGACCTCTATTACATTAAGAACATGTCGCTTGGCCTCGACCTGCTCATCATGTTCCAGACCATCAAGATCGTATTACTGGGCAGAGGCGCGCAATGAGGGCAGTGTTTTGGGTCTCTGCCTTATTGATTGGCTATACTTACCTTGGCTACCCCTTATGGTTGTACCTGCGTTGTCGTTTGCGGCCGCAGCCAATCACGCGCAGTCCTTTTGCCGGTTCGCTTTCCATCCTGATGGTGGTGCGAAATGAAGCTGGCAGCCTGCGACAAAAGTTAGAAAACCTGCTGGCGTTAGAGTTTCCCTCCGAGCGCTGGGAAATCATTGTAGTCTCTGACGGCTCGAGCGACGGAACCGCGGAAATTCTTCAATCGTACGCGCGTAGAGCGCATCTGCGGATCGTGGTCCGTTCTCAGTCCCAGGGCAAAGCCGCCGGATTGAATGAGGCTCTCGCCCTGAGCACTTCTGATTTGTTGGTGTTCACCGACGCGCGGCAGGCGATTGAAGCTCACGCTCTCGCTCGGCTGACAGAAAACTTCGCCGATCCAGGCGTAGGATGCGCCAGTGGCGAATTGATGTTGGGCGATCCGCTCTTGGGGGAGTCAGCGAGAGGCGTCGGACTTTACTGGAGAGTGGAAAAGAAAATTCGGGAGATGGAATCCGCTTCTGGCTCGGTGGCTGGGGCTACGGGCGCGTTTTATGCGGCGCGGCGTGAATTAGTAAGCGCCATCCCAGAAGAGACGATTTTGGATGATGTCTTCATTCCCATGAGGGTTCTCGAACAAGGCTTCCGGGTAGTCTTTGATCCTCGCGCCCGCGCCTGGGATGTTCCCGATCAGGGCAGGAGCCGCGAGTTTGCCCGTAAGGTGCGTACGCTCAATGGGAATTATCAGCTGGTGGAGTTGATGCCTTCGCTCCTCAGCGCAAAAAATCCCATTCGCTTTGAGTTTATTAGCCACAAACTGCTGCGTCTGATTGTGCCATTTGCCTTGCTTGCACTCCTGATTGCCTCTTTCTATCTGTCGGGTCCGCTTTATCGCACGGCGATGTTGCTGCAGCTGCTCTTTTATGTACTCGGCCTGCTTAGTCTGCTGAGAATCAAAATGGGTCCCATGGCCCGTGCTGCCGACGCTGTACTGGCGTTTCTGCTACTTAATACGGCGGCGCTGGTGGCTTTTGCTCGTTTCATATCTGGTCGCAAGGCTGGCTGGGGCGAAGTGGCGGCCAAAGGATGAGGGGCGTTCCTAAGGTCAGAGCATACCGAAGATGTGAGCCGGGCACTTTCGAGCTCCGGGAGGAGGTAAAGCTGTGTGCGGTATAGCTGGCATCGTCTCAGGATCTGAGGAAACCGTAGACGCCGCTTGCGTTCACGCCATGTGTCAGACCATTGTGCATCGCGGCCCCGATGATGAGGGGCTGTACGTCAAAGGACCTGCAGGTCTCGGCATGCGCCGGCTTAGTATCATCGACCTAGGAGGCGGCCATCAACCCATTCACAACGAGGATCAAACGGTGTGGGTGGTGTTTAACGGGGAGATCTACAATTTTCCTCAGCTACGCGCCGAACTTCTAGCCCGCGGGCATCAGTTCTACACTCATTCTGACACCGAAGTTATCGTCCATCTTTACGAAGACTTGGGGGCCGATTGCGTGCGCAAGCTACGCGGCATGTTTGCCATCGCCCTCTATGACGAGCGGCAACGCAGCTTGCTTTTGGCGCGTGACCGTCTGGGAAAGAAGCCTCTTTATTATGCGATCGATGGCGGCAGAATCTTATTTGGGTCGGAGATCAAAACCATTCTCAGCGTGGCTCCGCACTTGACCGGCATTTCTCCCCAAGCCCTGCTGCAGTATTTTTATTTTGGCTACATCGCCGATCCAAATTCCGCTTTTCAGAAAATTCACAAGCTTCCTCCAGGACACCTGATGAAGTATTCCTCAGGTCAGGCGCAGATCGAACAATATTGGGATCTACCCGCCTACGGGGTGCGAGACCCGGGCAGCGAGGAGGCCTGCCTGGAGGAACTCGAAGAGCAATTGGCCGAAGCTGTTCGCATACGTCTCATTAGCGACG
>JAFAPG010000048.1 GCA_019247235.1 Acidobacteriota bacterium | reverse complement strand
CGTGGCTTCTACAGCTTGGGCCGAGGAATCAGAGCTGTTTCGAGCGCCGGCTCAACTGACGGTAACTGCCGCAACCTCGTAATCCTGAAGCTGTGGAATAACAAAGCGCAGCACTCCACCTTCTAGACGAAAAGGAAGCACCCTTGCGGCGCGCAACAATTCGACAGATTTCACCCGAGCTCCAGTTGGCAGTCTCAGGCTTACCGTCTGTGCGCCTAGGGAATAGACCGAGTTCATCCAGCCATGATGAGCATTCGGATTGGTGTAATTCAGCAAATGCACGGCGTACCCAGGTTCCGTTTCCCAGGCAAACATTTCAATGAAGCCCTCCCCTTCGACACTGACCAGGCTCTCTTCGCCGGTGATCCAGCGAATGGTATTGTGCATGAGACGGGCAAGATCGCCATGGCCAGTCAGCCAGCTCGTGCGTTCGATGTCGCCAGGAAAGTAGGCAATACGGCTCGAGTCCCTTTCGCGCAAGACCACGGCCGGTTCTTCGGTGTGTGAAAGAGGCGGATAGGCAAGTTCCGGAGGGTATTGCACGAAACCGGGCACGACCGTCAATACCGGTTGTGCGATCGGTTTAACAGGCACGCGGTTTTGCGCTCCTGGCAGCCAATGGGTATCGGCGAAGCCGGCTAGGATGGGATGCGCGCGCTCGATACGCCCATAATAAGAGTTGCCATTGCTACCGATCACCTCGCCTGATCTGCTGATGCCCAATACATCGCCGAGACCAAAATCAGCGCGTGGGCGAAGGTTCTCGTCATAAAGGCTGGTTTCAAAGCTCGCCAGAATGGACCCGCCGGATTTCACATAGTTGCTGATCTGTTGACATTGAAGGTCGCTGAGCATTGCCACGTTCGGCAGAATCAGAGCGCGGTACTTACTGAGGCGATCCGCCTGAAGGCGATCTTCATGGACAAAATCAAAGGCAAAACGGCCACTTAGCAGAGTTTCATATAAGCCGTGGGTCGTCTCCCGCATGAAGGCAGGTGCCCGCGTCACCGCCGGCGCTTGGTAGAGCAGCTGCGTGCTCTGGCCCATCACTACGCCGATATTTGCCAAGGAGCGCCGCGGCGTGAGATGGCGATCATGCTTCGCCGCCCATTGAAAATACTCGGCCCCTATCTTTTGCCAGCGGCGATCTTCTCCGATGCCGTCTTCTGACCCGATAAAGTGAAAGTAGATGGCCATGCCGCTGGCTAGCGTCTCATTCAGCCACATCCTTGCCTCAGCGGGATTCTTGGAAAGATTGCGCCAGTGCACGCTGCCGGTCGAATAAGCCGCGGTGACATTCGCAGCAAATTTGCCGTCCATTACAGCGCTGCACACCCTACCTTGCAGACTGCATCCCCAAACCGCAGGGTCTTCGTAGGTACGACCCTGATTGTCGGCTTGAAACCAGACCGCGGTTTTGCCCAGGCGGTCCAGATTGGGCCCGGCGTGCACATTGCCGCCTAGGTTGGCAAAAAAGAAGCTGTCAGGTTTTTTCTTTTTTGCTAGCTGGTCGTACCTCTGCCACAGCTCGAGCACCCGATCGTTAAATGCCCGCCAATAGGCGGTCGTGTTTGAGGGCGGCAGCTTACTGCAAATCGCGCAATGACAATTGGGCAATCTGCCAATTGGCGGCCAGCCGTTGGTATAGAAGCAGTCGACATCATAGCGGGTGTTGACCTCTTCGATGATGGCCGGAATGTAGTCGTCCATATAGCTCGAAAACATGCAGGTGCGGAACAGGCGTGGCTCTTCAGGGCTAAACTGCACGGAATCGTCTGTATTCCGCATCGCCCATTCCGGATGTTTCTCGAGCGCATCGCCCCAGTTAAGATCCGGACTCATACGTGCCACCACACGCAAGCCGCGTTTTTTGGCCGCGGCCACACATTCGCCGAAAAAGTCGCGGCCAGCTAAGAACTTCCCGGGACGATGAAACTGCACTTTGGAAGGATAGAAAGCAAGTATGCCGGTCACACTGACGAACACGATATCGGCGTCAGCCGAATGCCAGAAGTTCGCCCACTCCTCGATATTCATGACCGCCGGGTCGTGCTCAGTCATGTTGCTTTGAGCGACACGACGCACGTTTTGCTGCCAGGGCAAGGATGCGCGATCAAGCGCTGGCAGGCGGTCTGGTAAAGCAATGAGTATGGGGGCGGCTGTACCAAGATTTGTAGGAGCATCGCTGCCTGCTTCGGTAAGGGGATGAAGACTCTCGAGCGAGCGCGCTAAGGGTAGCGCAGATGCGCTGGTTTTGAGGAATGCGCGGCGATTGACCATTGCGTTCTCTATTATTGCACCTGTAAAACCTCGAGGTTGTGAATCGTCGGTCGTTCGCGAGCAGTGCTGCTCACCCTTTCAGATCCGTGCCATATGAGTTTGCCGCGATGCCCTAACTGCGGAGTCAGGCAAGCAGAAATGCCCGCACACACACAAGGCCGCCCGACCCGGGCCGCGCTTGGACTTAGGTGAAATGGAATGCGCACCGCTGGTATTGTACTGGGCAGCAAACGAATTAAACGGACGCAGAGAACGATTTTGGTTTTGCGGAGTGAGCCGTCGATGAATATGCCTTCTTTAAAAACAGGTCACAGTCTTCCGTTGTCATGGGCTTTGCGAACAGATAGCCTTGAACCAAGTCGCATCCCAAGCGCCGAAGGAGGTCGAATTCCGCTTTAGTTTCGACCCCTGCCGCTACCACGCGCAGCCCAAGCTGTTGGGCGCGAACGGTGTCACAAAACACCATTGTGCGTCCTCAAACATTTGGGTTACGAAATCGCCGGTCGAGCTCACATAAGTTAGCGCTTGCCAATGGTGGGTTAATCGGATGGATCGAGGGAAAGCGCAACGGGATGGGGGTCGGCATGTTGACTGGTCGGAAGTGTGTCCAGTCGGAGTACGAGCCTTGTGCCAGATCGCCAAGCTGATTGGATCTGTCGTGGTGCGGAACTCGACCACGGCGGCACAAGCGACATTGCCAATACCTGCCGGTGTTTCGATGTCGTTGGATTTGTCATTGGGATCGTATCCAAGTTGCTTCATAAGCGGCTTGTAAACCGAATCGGTATCGGCTGGCAAAACGTTGGTAA
>JAFAPG010000473.1 GCA_019247235.1 Acidobacteriota bacterium | reverse complement strand
AACGGCCAAGATCGACTCCGGCATGACGCCGGGCTGGTCGATCAGGTGCGCGATGCGATAGGTTATGACACGCGTTTTGCCGCTTCCCGCACCCGCCAGAATCAAAACCGGCCCTTCGGTGGTCTCAACCGCCTCACGCTGTTGCGGGTTCAGTTGGGAGAGAAATGACAAAGACGAAAGTAGCTCCGAATATATTCCTTGTCTGAATTTTACAGGACACCTGAGCTTTCGGCGGATCCGTATAAGCCATTCACGTCCTCGAATCCGCTCGGCATTCGCCCGCCTGAGTTACCTACCTAGGAGGACGCCTGTCGAGTGATCAGATGGGGAAACGTGGAGCTCGGCTCCCTACTTGCCTTTGCATAGGGCGCAGGGGCAAATCTCGCGCAACCACTGCCAAGAGTAAATGCCGAGCTCATGACCGTCGTTCCACTTAAACCTAATTGCGTATTTACCGACGCCTTCGGCCGCGAGCGGCTTTGCCGTGGGCTTAAACATGGGAAGCTCCCCGCTTTTAGGCAGCATCGGCTCTCCTACTCGACGCCCGCTCTTCTCTCGCTCGTCATTACACAAGGCACAGGGGCAGGCAGCGCGCAGGAAGGGAAAGCTATAGTGGGATTGGTGCCCATCTTTCCACTCGATTTCAACCCCCGTGCCCGCGCTCAGGCTAACTTTCACCGACTTGGGATCGACGGACATTCTCTTTTTAGTATGGCAGAAGGCGGCAGTCGAGCTTGAGCCATTGCGCCAGTGAAACAGGTGTTCGCAACCAAAGCTTCTTTATTGCGTGTCCGAGGCTGGCGGCCCGGAAGCTCCTTGGGTGGAACGCTTCTTGGGTGGGACGCCAAAATTGGGATTATTGGTCTTGCAGGCAGCGATCACGTCCCGACCAATCTGAGGCAAGGGCATCGTGACACGGCGGGGCGGCGGAGTTCCTTGCATGATGGGAATAATACAATCGAAGGCCAACCCGTTGCCGCTTTTAACCGCGCCGTTCACAAAACCTGCCTGCTTACATGCCTGGGTGATGAACTCACAGGGCCGCGTCCCGGCCGCTGCCGGCGAGGTATCGCCACTTGGCGACCGCGGAACCGGAGGAGGCACATTCATCTGCCGCAGGAGAGCTTCGGTGTTTCGATTGGTGGACTCCACAATATCCTGCGCGTTTCGCCGCGCATGTTTGGCTTGTTCTAGCGCCTGGCGAACCATCTCTGAGGGTTCAGGCTTTGCCACGGCGCTACCCGGCGCGGGCTGCGCTGGAGGCGAGGGGGGATGAATGTCCGAATCAGGAACCTTCAAGGAAGCCGGCGCCGGGGCGCTCGGAAAGGGCCGAGAAGGTTGGCGATGAGGAGCGAAGCGCATCCATGCGAACACCCCGACCAAAGCCACGGCGGCCGCAATCGCCGAGAGAGTAGCCCAGTGATTCGACTTCCTGCTCTGTTCAGGAGTCAGGTTAGAGGTGCGTTGGTTTACTTGGGTGGACGCAATGGAATGTCCCCAACTGCTATCGCGGTGCAGACGTTTAAGATCGGCCCGCAAGTCTCGGGCGGTTTGGTAGCGCAGGTCTGGGTTCTTCTCGAGCAACTTGTTGATAATGGGTTCAAGGCCGGGAATAATCGCGGGATTCAGTTGTGCCACTGAGGGCGGGCTGTGATGCAAGATAGCGTCGAAGGTGGCAGCCGAGGTGGTGCCGGTGAAGGCTTGCTTGCCCGTCGCCATCTCATAAAGCACGATACCCACGGAGAATAGGTCTGTGCGAGTGTCTAACGGCTTCCCGAGTGCCTGTTCGGGGGACATATAGGCGATCGTACCCATGGCAGTGCCTGGCCGGGTCAGCTGCAAGTCATCGAGAGTCGCTTCGTTGGCGGAGCCCGATATCGTCTCAGCTACCTTAGCCAGGCCAAAATCGAGCAGCTTCACATGGCCACGTTTAGTCAGAAAAATGTTGGCCGGCTTAATGTCGCGATGAATAATTCCGGCCGAATGTGCAGCATCAAGAGCCTCTGCAATCTCAGTTGCCAACTCGACCAAGCGCTCGCTTTCAATCGGCGCCTCGGTAATCATCCGACTCAAACTAATGCCATCTAAGTACTCCATGGCGATAAAGGCACGTCCCTGCTCCTCGCCAATGTCAAAGATGGTGCAGATATTAGGATGGTTGAGAGCTGAGGCAGATTGTGCTTCTCGCTGAAATCGGCGCAAAGCGTCGGGATCGTTCGCTAGAGCTGAAGGGAGAAATTTTAAAGCTACGAAGCGCTGCAGACGAGTGTCTTGCGCCTTGTACACGACACCCATCCCGCCGCCACCGATTTTTTCTAATACCCGGTAGTGGGAAATAACGTTGTCGCTTGCCTCGCTCACCGGGTGAAGGATATAGGATGAGCCCTCCCCTAAGTCAACGATCTAGTGGGAACTCGGGCTCATCGGTAACCCCCCCAGTCGTCGGCAAAAACGCG
>JAFAPG010000447.1 GCA_019247235.1 Acidobacteriota bacterium | reverse complement strand
GTCAGCGAACGGACTCGGGGGAAAAAGACCAGGTCGCGAGCCAGCGCCCCGCAAATCGCGTCTGCGCAGATGGCGGTCGATTCCAGTCCCGCGGGAGCACAAATCGTGTTTGACGGCGCGCCGTTATGTCAAAGCCCCTGCCGGCTGACCGATATCGCTCCCGGCCAGCACACGATTGCGGCCAGCAAATCCGGTTTTGCCTCCGTGAGTCGCTCGGTATCTCTCGGGCGCGGGGAAAATGCCACGCTTTCACTCGAACTGCATCAACTCGCCGCCCTCTTATCAGTGGCCAGCACGCCGGCGGGCGCGGCGATTGTTATGGATGGGACCGATACCGGCAAACTAACGCCTTCCCAGTTCAGCCTGCCAGCCACCGGGGCGCATACCATCACCTTGCGGCGTTATGGATATTTGGAGGCCAGCAACCCGATCAACGTCGAAGTCGGTCAGACTTCGACCGTGAATCTTACTCTTACCCATCTGGGCAATGCAGACGAGGTCCGTCCGGTGAGCGGGAAGCTCAAAAAGATGTTTGGCCACGAAGATACCTCAGGCATGGGAATTGTGAGCATTAAGACCCAGCCCAAGGGCGCTCAGATCCTGGTCAACAATCGGGTACTTGATAAGACCAGCCCCTTTGATTTCTACCTCAATCCCGGGACCTACGTGATCGACATCTCGCTGTCGGGTTATCGCAGCGTGCATCGGGTGATTAACCTGCAAGATGGCGAGAAGGTCGCCATACAAGAGACCCTGCCGGCGCAGTAGACGGAAGAACTTCGAGCATTCCTCGAAGAATAAGGCCGCCTGAAAAATTACCCAGGCGGCCTTTTCTTCCCCCCAAAACAAAGCGTTTATCGATAACCGTACTCGCGAAAGGTCCTGATATAGCCTTCGCGATAGGCATCCGCGTAGTGCTCGCGATACTCGTGGATGCTGCCGAATTCCGCACGATAGCCGTGATCGGCATCGTCGTAGCGTCCCCGCGGCCGGGGATTGAAAGGCTTGCGCTTCCACAAATCCTCTCGTGCCACCTGAGCGCCATCGCGAAAGCCGATCTCGTTGGCCACATGCATGCCTCGCCGAAAGTTTTCACCATAGCCATCGTGATCGTAGCCGTAACCGTAGTCGTCATGCTGATAGCGATAGTCGTCTCGATCGTAATAATGATCATAGTGATCGTCGGCGAGCGCATAGCCGACCGAGCCGGCAACGACGGCGCACGCGAGCAGCGCTGATGTGAACCTAGGTTTCATTGACAACCTCCACCGGGAGTTCGGTTTCTATCTGCGATTCCCTCTTTCTTGACCCTTCCCCTCTCGACATAGTTTTCGAACCCCAAACCGCAGGCAAAGTTTCGCGGTCAAGCTCGGGCGAGCGAATGTTAGACTCGTTTGTTTTTGCCAGACGGAGTCATGGCCATGGAAATCAAACATGTAGGTGTCCTGGGCGCGGGCACCATGGGAAACGGAATTGCGCAGATATTTGCCCGTAGCGGATACACGGTGAGTTTGTGCGACATCGAACCAGCGATTCTCGAACGTGCCCTGGGAACTATTGGTAAACACCTCGAGCGGGAATTTTCCAAGGGCAAAATTTCGCAGGCCGAGCAATCCTCGACCCTCGAACGGATCTTGCCGGTCACTGATCGGCGAGCTTTGAGTGAGTGCGATTTCCTAATTGAGGCGGCCTGGGAGAAGTTAGAGACCAAATCCCAGCTGCTCAAGGAAGTGGATCGCATCTGCCGTCCGGGAGTCATTTTGGCCTCGAATACATCGTCGATTTCAATCACCAAACTCGCCTCTCTTACCTCTCGCCCGGAAAGCGTAATCGGCATGCATTTTTTTAATCCGGTGCCGGTGATGAAGCTGGTCGAAGTGGTGCGTGGCCTGAGCACCTCAGAGGAAACGTTGCGGGCGGTTCGCGAGCTGGCGATGGCGCTCGGAAAAAGTCCGGTTGAGGTGCATGACGCGCCCGGCTTTGTCTCCAACCGAGTGCTTATGCCGTTGCTCAATGAGGCCATGTTCGCGGTCATGGAAGGAGTCGCGACGGCCGAGGCCATCGACGAAGTGTTTAAACTGGGGATGGCTCACCCCATGGGGCCGCTAGCGCTAGCCGACTTCATCGGCCTTGACGTCTGTCTCGATATCATGCGGGTGCTGCAACAAGGCTTGGGAGATCCGAAGTATCGTCCCTGCCCGCTTTTGATCAAGATGGTCGACGGGGGCCGGCTGGGTCGAAAAACCGGACAGGGATTCTATACCTATTAGCCATGCGGACTTCCGATGTTCTTGTCTATGTGGTGGCGGTTCTGCTCGGCCTGAGCGCCGGCTTGGTAGAGATTCATCTCGACGATCTGCTGGTCACGGCACTATGTGTGCTTTGCTCGACCCTGGTGCTGGGGTTTATTCGCCCCCGCCGGCCCTGGCGATGGATTATCGTAGTCGCCGCGCTGGTTCCGGTCGTGCGGCTCGCCGCCTATTTGCTGCTCGGACAAACGCCCTATCGTGCGCAAGTTTGGGAGTCTTTCCTGGGCTTTGTCACCGGCACGGCCGGCGCCTACGCCGGGGCGCTTGCCCGCAAAGGTGTCGATGAACTGTTTCGCTCGCCCTGAGCTCGACTGCCGGCGAGCGGTTTCTCGGTCCCGCTTAACCAAAGAGTTACTCCCGTTTCCACAGTAGGTGAATGTATCCTCGAGCCCATGGGTGTTTCCGTTTGCGTGCTGGCTAGTGGCAGCCGAGGGAACGCTGCCGTAATTGAGAGTTCGAGAGCGCGCTTGTTGGTAGACGCCGGCATCTCCTGCCGCGAGACCTTCAAAAGGTTGAAGTCCCAACGCATCGATCCCCACACGATTTCGGCAATTCTCATTACTCACGAGCACGGCGACCACATCTACGGACTTAACACCCTGGCGAAAAGACTCCCTGGGCCAGTATTCATGACTGGGGCTACCTACCAGGCCTGGTCGCGCGCCTTGCGCGATCGAGCGGGCGAAACCGGCAAGTTAAGAAAGGTAGAGATTTTTTCCGCCGGGAGGTCATTTCAGATCGCCGACATCACCGTAACTCCCTTCACCATTCCCCACGATGCAGCCGATCCCGTGGGCTTCACCTTTCGCGCCGAAGGCACA
>JAFAPG010000067.1 GCA_019247235.1 Acidobacteriota bacterium | reverse complement strand
TCAGGTGCTCGAACGTTGTCGGGCTACGTTGAAGGCATATGAAGGCGTACGCCAGCAGAAAGCTCTCGAGTATCGTGAGACGGTTGCCGCGTTCCTGATCGCCAAGAAACATGTGCTGCGCCAAGTGGCGCAAGAATTGTTTCGCATCTTACGGCAAATCGAACGCGAAACCCTGGCCACCATGCGCCGTTCCTTCTTTGGCGAGACTCAGACCGCCGACTACCAGGTTTTACTGAATCGTTTGATCTTCCTCGAAGAAGGCCGCGACTCCTGTCTGCAGGCCGAACATTACGTGCTGATCGGCGGGTTTGAAAACGATCCTGATTCGATCGGCAATGTGCGCGCCTTGGTTTGCGAATTTCTTAAGATCATCGCCCCGCAGGCGGCAAATGCTGATCATCAGGTGTTCGAGGGCTGGTTGAGCGCTCCCGAGAACGCTTTCGAACTGGTGGGCACTGGGGAACCGGGAGAGCGCGCCCACAAACAGAGACTGGAGATCTGGACGGAGCTTCTCGAACGCGACCACCTGCTCGATCTGGCGCTGGCCGCCTATGAGGTGGTTCCTTGGTTTCGCGACTTCATTCCCTTAATCGACCCTCAGCAACTTAAGTATGCGCTGGTCATCCGTAAAGACCTGGAGCGGGTGGAGAAACTGATCGACGCGCATGGCAAACTTTCTCTGGAAAAACTTACCCGGGCTGCTGAGCGAGTCAGCCACGCAACTAGCCGGCAACGGGCAAAAGTTGCGGCACGTTTTTTGCGCGACTTCTTTTTGTATTATCGCGATTTGCGCCGCCTTCAGCTCTTGAACCGCACCTTGGCCAAGATCAATCTGATCAACAGCCCAAAATTGTCCGAACTATCGAAGTTAAACGGCACACTTTACGATGTTCTCTTGCCCGAGGAGGCTAAGTCCGATCGAGAGAAATCCATTTTGCGCCACGTAATCCTCAAGGCCGATGTTCGGGATTCTTCGCGGGTCACTCGTTCACTGCTTGATCGGGGAATGAATCCGGCATCCTACTTCAGCTTAAACTTCTACGATCCAGTAACAAAGCTGCTGGGGAAATATGGAGCGACAAAGGTTTTTGTCGAAGGCGACGCGATTATTCTCGCGCTGCTAGAGGCGGAAGGCGAGGCGGAGCTGTCGGTATGTCGTGCCTGTGCGTTGGCCCGAGAAATGGTGGAAATTGTTGGCGGGTACAACCACCTGCTGCAGCGCGCGGGCTTGCCTGCGCTCGAACTAGGCATCGGTATTTCCTATCAGAGTTCGCCGCCTACGTACTTGTTGGATGGAGAGCACCGCATCATGATCTCCGACGCGTTAAATGAAAGCGATCGCCTATCCGCGTGCGACCGGCGAATTCGTCAAACCATGGCGGGTTTGTCCGTGCCCTTTAACGCCTATGAATTTCGCGATAGCGCCAAACCCGACCGGGAGCCGATCCGCTATAACGTCGGCGGCATTCGCATCAATGAAGCAGCCTTCAAGCGCATGTGCGAAGAGATTGCCATGACGACCTGTACGATCCCCTACTCACGATTATGGGGTAGCGAAGAGTCCACTTTTTACCGAGGTCTGGTACCGGTAGCTGCGGAGGTGTTCCGCAGTGTGGTCGTTCGCGCCAGCCGTATTCCCCGGGTCGAGACCGCCGGCTTCAATTTCATGGAATGGACCGACATGTTGCTGTACGAAGTGTGCACCAATCCTGCGGTGTATCATGCGCTCGAGCAGACCATGACCACAACTACTTAGCGGGCATGCCAAAGGTCAGGGCCGAACCGGATGGTTCTCCTGCACCGCACGAACCTCAGGCGCCATCTGCCGGGGCAGGAATTCGTAGTGTTCGATCTTCACGGCCACCGCGGCTTTTCCCGCATCCTGATCATGTTCAAGACGGAGCACTCGGGCGCGGCAGCGAACGCTCATATCCTCAGCCAACGTGATTTCTGAAGGCATCACTAGACTCATCTCAAGCATCTGGCCCAGACTCACTGGGAAATCGGTGCGCACGAGCGCCCCTCGGCAGCTCAGATCCAGGGTGAAACCTGCGCCCATGGTGCCATCCAGCGCACGCAACTGCACCGCGATCTGGTACTGAGTAAAACGGTGGCTTGCTCGCCGCTCTACGCGGATTGGGTCGGGTTGAGTCACATTCAACGGCGGCATTTAATGTACGCCAGCAGAGCCATTTCCACTAGTCACCAGAAAGTGACTAGTGTGGGGGGTCGATTGTGGACGGAGCTGGATTGCATCAGCAGCGAGAGGCAGAGCATCATAAAGTCACCCACGTGACCTCCGTCCGACCGCCCGATAGACGCCTCGAAAACAGGCAAAATTCGCCTGGAAGTTCCGCTTTTCGCCTGCCCGCAACTTTGCGCGCCCTCCGCCATCGCAACTTTCAGCTCTTCTTTGGAGGACAACTGATATCGCTGGTGGGCACCTGGATGCAGAATGTGGCCCAGGCTTGGCTGGTGTATCGCTTGACCGGCTCCTCCTTATTGCTTGGGTCAGTAGGATTTGCCGGTCAGATCCCTCTTCTGCTGGCGTCGCCGCTCGGTGGAATCGTCGCCGATCGCTTCCAGCGGCAAAAAGTTGTCATCTCTACGCAAGCGCTTTC
>JAFAPG010000627.1 GCA_019247235.1 Acidobacteriota bacterium | reverse complement strand
GAACTGACCAGAACAGCTTTTCCCTTCTCGATGGCATAGGAAGCGTCAAAATCTCGGGCGATTACCGCGGTTGCCGAGGAGTTCAACGCGAGCCCAAGATGTTTTTCCTCCTCGACAAACACCAGGTCTCCGGGCGAAGCGCTATTGACACTCGCCACCCCGGTAACCTCGGCCTGATGGTTTCCCATCACCCGCGCTTTAAGTAGTTCGGCAAGTTCACCGACAGTCATCGCCCCTTGTTGTATACGTTCGTCCCTAGAAAGGAAAGTGCTCCCTCCTACGAACCATGTCGCCCTTCTCCATAGAGCGGGGGCTCTCCTTGGGGCCGGGTTTTCCAACGCCGATGAACCCAGAGCCACTGGTCCGGATAGCGGCGAACGTAATCCTCGATAATCTTGGTGAAAATAGCGGTATTTTCGAGCACATCCGCTTCCGGATTTTCACTGCGCATCAACTGAACCGCGGGATCGAAGCGTAAGCGATACTTCTTGAGCTGCGGATCCCAGATGGTAAAGCCCGGCACCACGGCGGCATCAGTTTTTAAAGCCACCCGCGCCAGCCCACTCGCCGTACAGGCATCAACGCCAAAAAAATCCACGAATACTCCCTGCGTGGCAATCATATTGGTGTCCATCAGGACCCCGACCGTCTCTCCTTTGCGCAGGGCGGCGATCAACCCACGGGCAAAATCCTTGTCGACCGCTTTATTGCCGTGCATGGTGCGATAGGCGCGAACCAGGCGGTCAAGATGGGGGTTATCGAGCGGGCGCATGACAATATTGAGCGGATAACCATAGAGTGAATGGGCAAAGGCCGACAACTCCCAGGCACCCAGATGACCAGTTAGAAATACGACCCCTTTGCCCCGCGCGGCCGCCCGCTCGAAGTTCTCAAACCCTTCATAGACCACAGTCTTTTGAATGCTGGCGCGAGTGTAGCGGGGAAACAAACAGACTTCTCCCAGCTGGCGTCCCAGGGAGCGAAAAACCCGGCGCAAGATCTTTCGTCTTTCCCTCTGGCTCTTCTCGGGAAAGGCCAGGGCCAGATTACGCATGCCGACGCGGCGAAGTTTGCCGTGGAAGAGATAGACAGTCGCGGCGATCGTTATACCCATTCCCCGCGCCAGCGACTTGGGCAAGGCGCCCACCAGTTTTAGGAGAAGCCACGCCAGCGCGTATTCGAATCGATAGCGCAAAGGAAACGCTGACGGTAGCACTCGGCACAAAGTTCGGTCAATCGCTATCAATCGACATGTCAGCAACGGTGAAGCCAGGGAAAGATCCTGAGTATCCGGGACTCATCCATAGCGCCACCTGAGGCTGGCGTCGACCGCCCCGGCGGCGGATCAGCCAGCGATCGCCTGGCTACTTACTAACAATCTTCGCCCACTTGGCAAGGTCCGCGAGAAAAGGAAGCGCGGCCTGGGGCGAGCTTACGGTCTGTAAGGTGGTAGTGAAGGGTTGCATGCGGCCATAAAACTCATGTGTGCTTTCGCGGTCCATCTTCATCAGGGCGCCGTTCAGCTCCAAACCCGCGAACGCACCCCGCGCGCGCGAGTAGCTGAGAACCTGGGCGCGCATTTTCCAGTCCGTATCGGCGGCGGCATGACGGCCCACCGGCCCGGCGGCCACACTGGCGTCGGCACCCAGTTTAAACTTGCTGGAGAGCAGACTCTCCATGCCCTGGTGATTCATAATGAGCATGATCAGATCGACGGCTTGGCCGCCGATCTGCAAACCAAAGCTTCCTCCTTCGAGGGTGAAGAAGGCTGGGTCACTCCATCCTTTGGCGTTGCGGCAGCTGGCTACCCCACGGCCATAGCGTGCGCCAAACACAAATCCCGCCTTGAGCATCGAGGGAACCACGGCAACGCAGTCGGCTGAGCCCATCACCTCGTCGGGAATCCCGGTGTCGGGTGCTGACTGAATCTCTTCGAGGATCCTTGCGGCCGCCTTGACTCGATCAGCCGCCCGATTGCCTTCATTCGCGGCGGTGGTATCGGAATTAGTCTCGGCCAGGGAGCAGACGGCGAGAGAGAGCAGTACAACGAAGGACAGCAAGTTTTTCATGATTTTCCCGCTTTCGATCGAAAGTCTGTGCGCTTAAACACCAGATTGCAGGAAATTCCTCTGTGAAAGGAAGCGGTTTCCCAAGATCAAGCAGGAAAACTGTTGACCATTAAGGTACTTAATCATGCTCGGGGGGCAAAAAAAATCGGGGTTAGCAATAGCGGATTTTCCGCCACTTCCAACCCCGTCTCCCAGGTTCTGTGGTAGGTGAAGCGAGTATGGCGTTATTCACGAGAAGCAACAAGATTACCGAGGACAATGGCCTTTAGTAACCTTCCCCCTTGCCCCTCGGCCGATTCGGGAGCCTTTAAGGGAGGGTGGGATATTCGGTCGACAGGAGGGAAAAGGGCCCGCGACCTGGGCCGGCGCAGCCCAATCGAGAAATGGCTGCAATTACTTAGCGGTGACCAATGAGTGAGTGATTGCGTGTACCGACAGGGCAATCCGATTCTGCACGCCCACTTTACGCATTAGTTTGGCGACATGGGCTTTCACAGTGCGTTCTTCAATGCCTAGAGCAGCGCCGATCTCCTTATTAGAGCGACCAGCAACGAGCATTTCCAAAACTTC
>JAFAPG010000145.1 GCA_019247235.1 Acidobacteriota bacterium | reverse complement strand
GGCAGGAACTTGACGCTCAGCAGGTCGCGCTTCCTCTCGATCGAGGTTACTCCCGCCTGTACTGCCTGGAGCCGAACCGTCGCATAGGCAAGTAATTGCTGAACCGGAAGTGGCAGTTCGCCGTAGCGATCGCGCAGCTCGGCTTCGACATCCCTCAGTTGGCGCTCGCTCTCAATGCCGGCGATCTTTTTGTACATGCGCAAACGCTGATTTTCTTCGGGAATATAGTCGCTCGGTATACGAATATTCAATCCCAGATTAAGTTGAGCGCTGGGCTGGGGCTCAGCTTCGCCTTTCAGTTCACGAACCGCCTGTTCGAGCATTTGGGTATAGAGATCAAAGCCCACCGCCTCGATATGCCCGCTCTGTTCCCCGCCCAGCAGATTGCCGGCTCCGCGCAGTTCTAAATCGAGTGCGGCAATCTTAAAACCGGCGCCCAGATCCGAGAACTCTTTGAGCGCGGCCAAGCGCCGTCGAGCAATTGGGGTGAGCTCGATATCGCCCGGGACCAGCAGATAAGCATAGGCCCTGCGATTGGAACGCCCAACCCGACCCCGCAGCTGGTAGAGCTCAGAGAGGCCAAATCGCTCCGCTCGATTGATCAAAATGGTGTTGCATAGGGGAATATCGAGGCCGTTCTCGATGATGGTCGTGGCCACCAGGATGTCAGCTTCGTGGCGCATGAATTTCAACATCACCTTTTCCAGTTCACCTTCACCCATCTGTCCGTGGCCGACGATGATGCGAGCCTCAGGCACAAGTTCCTGCAGCTTGGCAGCGATCTCCCAGATCGTGTCCACCCGGTTGTGGACGAAGTAAACCTGCCCTCCGCGCTCGAGTTCCTGCTCAAGAGCGGAGCGGACCAACTTTTCTCCCCAGCTGGCAACCACCGTCTGAATGGCAATACGGTCTTTGGGCGGCGTTTCAATCACGCTCATATCCCGCAACCCTACTAAGGACATGTGTAGAGTGCGGGGAATGGGAGTAGCGGACATGGTGAGGACGTCGACTTCCTTCCGTAGCTGTTTCAGGCGCTCCTTATGACGCACTCCAAAACGCTGTTCTTCGTCCACGATCAGCAACCCCAGATCGGCAAACTTCACGTCTTGGGACAGCAAGCGGTGAGTGCCGATGAGGATATCGACCTTACCGCTCGCTACACGGTCGAGAATCTCCTTCTGCTGTCGAGGAGAGCGAAAGCGGCTGATCATTTCTACGGTGACGGGAAAAGAAGCAAAACGCTGTTTGAAGGTTTCGTAGTGCTGAAATGCCAATACCGTGGTGGGAGCGAGAGCGGCGACTTGCTTGTTGTCATTGATCGCCTTAAAGGCGGAGCGCATGGCCACTTCGGTTTTGCCGTACCCCACATCTCCACAGAGCAGCCGGTCCATCGGTTGGGGGGATTCCATGTCCCGCTTGACATCAAGGATGGCCTGCGCCTGGTCCTCAGTCTCGCTATATTCAAAGGCATCTTCGAATTCGCGCATCCACTCGGTATCGGCAGCAAAGTTATGACCTTGGGCGGCTTTCCGTTGTGCGTAGAGCTTCAGCAACTCCTCGGTCATATCTTTCATGGCCTTGCGCACGCGTGCCTTGGTGCGGGCCCAGGTCGAGGTACCGAGATGGCTTAAGACGGGTTTTACTCCTTCGGCCGAACGGTATTTCTGCACCAGGTCAAGCCGTGTCAGGGGGACGTACAGCTTGGCAGTCTCGGCGTATTCAAGCAGCATGAATTCGGTGTTGCCGTCGCCCTGGTTGATTTCCTTTAATCCCTGGTATTGGCCGATCCCATGTTCCACATGGACTACATAATCGCCGATCTGCAGATCGCGAAAGTCGGAGAGAAATGCCGAAGTCTTTGATTTCTGTCGCTGTGGCGCGGACGCGACCGTCTCTGATTCATCGAAGACATCGCGCGTGCCGATGATGACCAGACCGGCGTCGGGAAGGATGAGGCCGTCAGGAATGTAGGCTTTTACCAGAGCCGTGGTGAGAACCTCGCCTGCGAAATACGCAGTCTCATCGGCGTAGCTCTCGCCGCCGCGGGTTCGGCTGCCAAGACGAAACGAAACCCCATACTCGCTGAAAAAGTCGGCCAAGCGCTCAAGTTCCCCGGTATTGGGGGCGACCACCATCACCCGGCGATTTTCCGCCAACTGCTTTTTTATGTCCTCGAGCATGGTGGGAATCGAACCATGAAAGCGCGGGCTGGGTAGCGAATGAAATTCGACGGCTTCGGCGTGGTCCGGACGGGTGATGGTCAGATGCTCGAGGGACGCTCCGGCGGCGTTTTCAATCCGCTTCCACCATTCCTCTGGCGGAAGGTAGAGTTCGGCGGGCCGCACCAGATTCCCCATCCCGCTACGTTCGTGAACAGCTTCGATCTTCTCCCACTGCGCGGCCAACTCGTTCTCGAGGAATTCTGGTTCATCTAGGATGAGGGCGGCGTTCGGCATCAGGTCGGCGATGATTCCCGAGGCGCCCGCCACCGGCGCATAAAACTCCCAACCGGGAAACACCGTCGCTCCGCCTTCCCGGACGACTTGGTCGAGCATATCCGTTGAGCCACTGAACCGCTTTCCTGAAAGCCGGGCGTGAATTCGGCCGAGCAGCTCGTCGCTGATCGGATTCTCGGTAAGCGGAAGAAGCAATGCCTCGTCGGCAGGCGAGGAGGAGCGTTGGGTTGCGGGATCGAACTTGCGAATCGACTCGATCTCGTCTCCGAAGAGCTCGAGCCGCACGGGCCGATCGGATTCAGGGGAATAGAGGTCAAGAATGCCGCCACGCAACGCGTACTCGCCCGGCATCTCGACCACATCGGACGGGCTATAACCAACCGCGCGCAGATGCTCGAGTAAGCTTTGCGTGTGGATGGTTTCTCCGCGATGAACGGTGCGGGCA
>JAFAPG010000136.1 GCA_019247235.1 Acidobacteriota bacterium | reverse complement strand
GCTCGAGGCGCTTTAACACCACGGCGGCAGCCTCGTCGGCGCCGATCATTCCTTCCAATCGCGTCCACTGTTCATATTGACCGGAGGGCACCATGAGGTCGCGAACCACGTACTCACGGCGATAACGCAGTTTGAGTCCCTCGACTTGAATCGAGCTCTGGTAGCTGGCAAACCCGACATCGATGCGGACCGGATCGGGCAAATCGTCAATTTGATAGTGAGCCGGCAGTTCGATTTCATAGATGTCGACCTCGTGTGCGGTCCGCGGCAGGGCAATCGGGTAGCGACGAGGTTTGTGCTCGATCAAGAGTGCCTTTTCATCTAGCACTCGCGGACGTACTAGCATGAGGGGGCCGCGCAATTGCGCGTATTGTGGAGCGGTGAACTTGTAGCGAATGGTAAAGTCCTCGGGGGCTAGGGTGGCTTTCAGAATATCGACGCTGTCGAGCGAGAAGCCCTGCACCGAGCGGGCCAGCCAGCCTTCGAACTCATTCATGCGCTGGCGCTGATCGGCATACTGGAGACTCATGCGCTCGCGCGTAGCAGGATCGCCGTGACGCTCCTCGGTGACTTCGCCGGTAATCCCTCCATTCTCCGCGAGAACAAAGTGCCCGGTGCGGAGAATTCGGTTCGATTCAGGAGGAAGCAAGGGTGTACGAAGCAATTCGCCAGCGCCGGCGGTTACCAGTAAGGCATCGCTGGCCTGGAGTTCCGGGCTCAAGCCTCCGACCGGGGTGTATTCATCGGTGGGGTCAAATAGGAGGTATCGCTTTCCCGACTTAGCGGTGACCAGGGCGTCGTAGTGGCTCCGACTGGCAGATTCCGGTATCTCGATGGCGGTAATGACATGGTCAAACCAAATTGAGGGTACCGCGGCATTGACGAATCCGCGATCACTGTCGATCAAGACGTATTGCGTATGGATTCCCGCCAGCTCGAGCATGCTGGCAAGCAGGGTTGCCTTGTCCTTGCAGTCCCCGTAGCGATGAGAAAAGATTTCCGCCGCCGGATGGGGCTGATAACCTCCGATTCCAATTTCGATAGCAACGTAGCGGATTTCAGACTGCACAAACGCTGTGAGAGCGCGCAGCTTCGAGTCGAAGTCGGTTTTTCCCGCGGTAAGCCGCTCTACCTGGAGGCGAATTTCTGGTGTGGGCTGACTACGGCCTTCCGTCAGGCGGCTGTACCATTCGCCCAGCGCATTCCAAGAGCCTGCGCGCGAAAACGAGGCATCCTGATTTCCGGGTTGGAAATAGGTGATTGACAGTCGATCGAGCAAAGCGGATTTCGGAGGCATCTGGGGTTCATCCTGAATGCCCTCTAAATCGTGAGCCGTCCAATGCCAACCATTTGTTCCCGCCGCGGCGCGGACGAGACCAATCTGGTCCGAGTACGAGTCTCTTGCCTCCCAGCCAGGAGGCAGTGTGAGAGAGATTTCCAGTTCACGTACGGGGTGAGGTTGCGCCAGGAATTGATTGATCTGATTGAATATCGGATGTCGCCGTGCTTCGAACTCGAACGCCAGGATCGAGCCCGGGTCGGGCGCAGGAGCTTCCGCCGTGAAGAGCTTGATGTCACTGTAAAGCTCATCCGAAGAGAGGCTGCGCTCAATGAAGTCCTTGGCTTTAAGTTCGTATTGATGCAGCGAGCTGTCCAGTGTCCAGGCGTGAATGGAATTCAGCTTTTCTCCCTGCCTGAGATCAACCGCCAGATGGCCTAAGGACCGGCCTTCGGGACGTAGAATTTTCGCCACCCAGCGCGTGTGCTCGACGCATTCCCCTGGGCCAGTTACGTTGTAGTCGGTTTGGTCGAGAAGCACCACCGCCTTGGTTTCAGCTGGATAGGTGGCAAGGGGTCGAGAGGCGGCTTGGCGCATCCACTGCGGAATATTGACCGCGCTTTCGCGTGCCTGGACCAGGAGCGAAGCCCAGACAACAAACCCGATCGCGCCCGTCTTACTTAGTGACTGCAACACTGGTCGATAACCTCAAAAGGGCGGCTTGTCCGTCATCGTTTTCCACCTTGTCAAAGAAAGGTTTAATTTCTTTGTATTCGTCGGCGGTGAAGACAGTTTGTCCCATGATGAAATCACGACGCACAAAAATCTTGCCTGCGGCCTCCTGTTTGTGACGAACTTGATAGAAAGCGTAGGGAAGCTTGACCGTATCATCCGGCGGCTGACTCTCGACCTCCATGCCGGGAGGCAGTTGTAAGTGCACTTCATCGGCTTCCTGCCAGGGAAGATGAAAGTACACGGGGCTGGTGCGTCGCAGGGATGGAAAACGGGGTTTTTCGTTTACCTGAAACAGATGTTCGGAAATCATGAACCGCTTTCCCGCCGCCACGAGGAAGGGACAGCGGATATGGAATTGGGCGATGAAGGACGCATCTGCGTCCTGCCATTTGGGCGAGTTGATTAGACTTATTTCACTGTTCCCCGGAAGAAGCCCTCGCACTTCATCTTCCAGTAGTTTGCTTCGCCCCTGGCTGTCACTTTTGCCGCCTTGCTGGCGAATTTCGACGGCGGCCATGCCTTTGTAGACCAGGGTGACCGTTCCGCTGAGGAAGCCCTGATCATCGAGCGAAACCTGCGCCATGCGCGTGGTGATGACTTGGCTATAGAGTGGGTCCGGGGTGAGGCCAAATTCCGTCCCCTTTCCGTTCTGGCGCAGGCCTTCTACTCCGGCATAGCGCCAGTCAACAATGCCGTAGGGACAGAATTTTGTGCCCGGATCGAGAAACACGTCTTTGCCGGCCAGTTGCACGATGGCGACTTCGCCATCGAACTGCGACATACTGGGCAAGTCCTTGAGCAGAACATCGCGTTCCCGATCGGGAACCAAGATCAGAGAAGCCGGAATACCGGCGGATCGAACTAGGGCGACAAATAGGCGGTTGAGCTCGTCATGGGTTCCGCTTTGGTGTTCGAGCACATCCTCGACACCTCGATTGCGCTTGAGCTCGAGTACTCTCTGTTCCTCCTCGGTGCGTGCAGGTCTGTAATCTTGATTCTCAAGACCGGCTACATAGGCGTAAAGCTTGTTCACTTTTTGCTCAGCCGTGTCCGCCGGGGCAACGATCTTAGCCAAGGCGTCGCCTATGCCTTTGTTCCTGCCCACGAAGCCCTCGACGTCTTTGTTCCAGAATTTCCCTTCCGATTTCCAGTAATCCTCGCTCTTTTCTGCCTGGCGATAGTAAAAATAAACCCGCCACTTCATGAGCGTGGCAGGAGGGGCGAAGGGCTCCTCGATGAAGGCGGGAACATCGTCAAGCGAGAGATCGATCCAGAAGCTCACCTGGTGCGGGTTGCCGAT
>JAFAPG010000608.1 GCA_019247235.1 Acidobacteriota bacterium | reverse complement strand
AGTATTATTTCGTCGTGCGAAGCGAGAAGTCGGCGTGTTTTCATCCCACCTTGAATGCTGCACTTTCCAACCAGCCGTATTATGCTGTATGGCAGAGAAATTCTTGATTCGAGTTGAGCCCTTTCGGGATAGGCTGCGGCAGTAGTTGTGCTCATGAACATGGGGTTGGTAGTCGTTAGCTTGAATGCGGCAAATGATCTACCAATTCATCTTTTTCTTGCTGCGCCGGACAATTCGATATCGGGAGGGAGCCTGTACCCCTAGAGTTGCATCCGGGCTGGTATAGCATTTCTAGCGGGTGCCGATCGCTCACTTGAAGGCGCAGAGGTAGTCACCACACTTCTGCACCATATGCCGAACCTCCCTCCGAATTAGGGACTTAGTTGGGCCGTCTGCCTTCGTGGGAAACACAGTCTGGTACTACGCGGCTCGAGCTTGCCAACTCGTATTCGAGGCCTAACTGACACTACGTAGTCGGACTCTAGATTGGAGTAACTCAGAGAAGAGAACAGAACCCTAAGATCCTTGGAATCTCTCGCTGTTCCACACAATCGACTGACCGCAGCCATCGACGTGGTCCAACCGCCGACGTCGGCATGGTGCCGATTGCCGACATGTAGTAGGCGAGCATAACGGCCAGGCTGCTGGCAAAAGAATCAGACGGAGAGGAAAGCCCCGTTTGATTCGCTCGGCAAAACGCGAGTGTCGAAGGCCCAAGAATGCGGCGATCGAACTATTGCCCGGCGCTGTTGCTTCGGCCCTGTGCAGACTACTTTGATCGTGAATATCAATGGCAGCAGTCGTGCTTCGGCGCTTCGGAACCCTGATATTGCTGGACGCCGGCCAGATCGTCCGAATGGCCGCCATTCAGGCGAGACCACTGTGCCCGGGGGCGTCCATCGCTACGCAACGTGTCCATAATCTCTCCTTGCGGCCAGCCGGTCGGCGAGTTCTCCCACCTCTCTTGCCGTCCATAAACGGTTAGATCAAGCAATCGATAGTTATTATCCATCGCCTCGACTCCGCGGATTGTTGTCCAGTAAGTCTCGAAGACATTCGATCCTTGTCGCAGATAACAAACCAAATGCATCCGGCCGGGGCGTTTGGGAGAGGCGAGCAGCGTGTCGAGCGAGTCCTTGGCTGAGAACCAAGGCATTTCCCATCCCATGAAATCGCGGTACCGGGCGCTCTCCTGGTACGGGCCTTGACAAAATACGGCGAAGGCGACATCCCGAGAATGGACGTAGGATAGCTCGCGGACCTGTGATGTAACCCAGGTACACCCTTCGCACTGCTCAGACGCAGGCTTGCCGGTGTACCACATGAAGTAGTAAGCAATGAGTTGTCGACGTCCCTCAAATGCGTCCAGGAGGGTCACAGTGCCGCACCTGCCGATCAGCGGGGTCGTGGCGGGCACCTTGACCATGGGAAGCCTTCGGCGCGCCGCGGCAATGGCATCACCTTCGTGAGTGTGAGCCTTCTCTCGAAAGCGCAATTTATCTAGTTCGGCCTGAAAGGTGCCGGCGTCGACAATCGGTGGCATCGCGGTGCTGTCACTGGCAATGGCGGGCGCTAGGGTCACGTTCTTAGATGCCTTTCTTGTCTTCATCTGGTTGGCTCTCCTTTCACGCTTATTCGTTCTATGCCGCAACGAAGCTGTTCTTCATCTCTGCGATACAGTTTGCCCATGTGCGGCGTAGCTACAACTTAAATGCAAGGCGCCTGTCATCACCTGGAAATACTTTGCGAGCCGCTTTTTCTTTTCTTTGAGGCCCTCTTTGCGTGCGTGATCAGACTCCGTAAGCTGCCGTTTATGTAGCCCCCATGGCATTTTTAACTCTGAAACATTCATACTCCGCCGAAGTGACGGAGTTGGGTTTTGTCGCCTTGGCTAGACTCGAACATTATCCTCGGGGTGTCCTCGAGGAGCAGATCGCACCCTCAGCCTACAACACCTCTCGTCCAAATGCAGACAAAACTAGACGCAAACCTTGCTTCCTGACTGTTTCCAATAGGGAAGCATCCCTGGCAGCGCAGGACCTCATTTATCGCACCCAGGTCGAGTCCTCGCACGTTAGTTGCGATCCTGGCTTTTCGGTAAAAACGCTTCATTCTCGAATGACTTGCGGTTACGTGCGCGGCCGCATCTTCTCCATGCGCCAGCGCTGCTCCAGGATGACAATTGTAATGGCATATACGCCGACGATCACCGCCGGGATAACTACGAAGCGAAGATGCGGCGCGAGGTACCATGCGGCTAACACCAAAACCGTTCGCGCAACGCTATGAAAGATCCCAACCCAGTGCTGAATGAGCCAGGAGAATGGGACCCACATCAGGCCGGACAAAATCCCGACCGTCAACGGTAATGACGTGTAGTCGACGCGGAAGAAGGGAATGGCGATGGCGTACACGAGCAGTGCCATCGCGACGCAGTGGAAGAACAGGCCGTCGAAGACGTTCTTCAATCGCTTCTTGTCCATGAAGTGTTCCCCAGTGAAACGCGAGAGCATTATGCCAAGATAGGCGATGAAGCCAGTGCCGATGAAGAGCGACCACACCGCCATGATCGGCGGCAGGAGGGCTCCCATGAGCCCAATCAGCGTCCATACGATCAACCCCGCCAGGGGCATGGCGAGGCCACGGCGGCGGGCGTATTCCGCTCGTTGTTCATCAAGGGAGCGAAGGATCTGCGGCTGAGGGTCAGACATGCAATCTCCCTTCATGCGGGTCCAGTTTATCGGCCATATGGGCATGGATTACCTTGCTCATGATTTCGTCAATAATCATCTTACAGTTGTCGCGAATGCATGGCGGACGGAAGCACTCCGAGAACGGGACATCAGATTTTTCTTTTACATCGCCGACGCCCTTAGTTTCCCGGCAGCCGTCGTTGGAACATCCGGTCAAGGTCGCTCCAATCCCTTCCTAAACGTTCGCTATTTCTCTCACACGAGCACCTACCCGGTGGAGGAATGAAGCGGGCCGGGCGACTGGAATAGAATTGTCCGGTTTTGTATTTCGGAATCCTCATCTCTAGAAAGAGAGCTGGCTTCAAGATGAAACTGTATTTTGTCGTTCTGTTTTGCGCTCTTCTGCTTGTGATCCTTGCTCCGGCCCAGCAGCGCATGCAGCCAATGCCTCAGGTCGATCAATGGCATCTCCAGCACTATCCGTTCGATAATCCTGATCTGGCCCCAGAGCAGCGTATCGATAACCTTCTTTCGCTCATGACCGTCGAGGAAAAAATCGAGTGCCTCGGCACCGTGACCGGTGTTCCGCGTCTCGGCGTTCCGAACATCGGCAGTTCCGAAGGCATTCACGGAGTGGTGCAGCGCCAGCCGCGTTTTGGGCGCAAGCCCGTGACGACGACGCAGTTCCCACAGCCGCCCGGCATGGGCGCAACCTGGGATCCGGTCGTGGTGCGTGAGGCGGCCGGAGTGGAGGGCTA
>JAFAPG010000605.1 GCA_019247235.1 Acidobacteriota bacterium | reverse complement strand
ACGGCGTACTCGGACATAAAAGCGCGCGTCGAAAATGGCTAGCTTGGAGAAATCCTGCGCACGTTTTAGCATCTGAAGCCTTGGGTAATCAACACCGCACGTTGTGCGTATGGCACTCCCCGTAGACTTTCATGCTTACCAAGTTCTTTGGCTACCGGCATTGAAAGCTCGTTTCAACTTGATGTTGACCCAAGCGCTTAAACTCGTCAATCAGTTCCGCTGTTGCTTTGTTTCCAAGCTGAGAACACTCCGCTGCAGAGAAGCTCGCTATTCTCAGGGTCGATTGGGGTCGGCCACAGTTCCGGTTCGCGAGTTTTGCGAAGAAGAGGGTTGCAACCGATTGTGGTGTGCGGCTTGTCGTAAAGTTTACTCGCGTTCGGAGAGTATCTAGAATTTGGCCTTCTTCCAGCGGGAGAGCGCGCTATGCAGAAAGTATTTCTATGGGACATGGCCGTGCAATCTTTTGCCGCGATGCAATGCCCGAGAAACCGCTTAAGCAGATTACGGTTGAGCGATCAAATACTGGGAGTGGCTCGGACCAAAACGGCAGATAATTCAGCTGTCAGAAATCCAAGCTGTTTCATGGATCGCAGCATTCGATTCGCAAAACGCACCCCAGAGGCGAAGGAATTTCCGGTCGTACCTTGGCCGTCAACCTGGATTTGAGGTTCTACGGTTCAGAAAGTAAGTTTTAAGCGCAGAGAATAGGTTCGCGGTGGCGCGATCGCAGTACCGGAAAACAGACTGGCGAAGTTAATCACGTTGAGCCGATTGGCAACGTTGTGGACGTCAGCCTGGAGCTGCGCGGCTCGCAGTTCTCTCTTCCAGAGCTCTATTCCGCCGGCAATATCTAGAGTCGAGGATGGACGGATGCGATTCGTGTTCAGATTGACGCGGTCAACCTCCGCCTGGCCGAACTCAGCTACCAGGGTGGATATGTCTTCGCCGTTCAGTTCCGAAGGAAGGCCGCTGCCATAAGAGACGCGCAGCGAGGCCCAAAACTTCGGCAATGGTTGGTAACGAAGCTCGCCATGAGCTGTGTGGCGTTGATCCTGTGAGGCCCAGATTGTTCGGTGGGAATTAAGCAGGGCCGCCGCATTCACACCGAGGAAGAGACCACCGATTACCGGAAGCTGTGACTTCGCTACGAGGTACGAGTAGTTGACCCATGCCGACCAAGGGCCATGCTGGACTAAGCTAAATTGGGTGTCAATGCCATAGATTGAGGCCGAGTCGACAACAATGGGAAAGCTGATGCCGGTATTTAGTAGCGTGTCGTCGTCGCCGAAGTTGTGGATATCGCGCCAAAAGTAGTTCGTCGACCAGCTTGCATTATGACCTATCTGCTTCGCGATTCCGGTTTCATAGTAGTTCCCGCGCGCAGGCCTGACTGGCAACTGCACCACGGTTCGATTCAAGGTGCGCACCTGTGCCGAGGTGCTGAGCAACAAATTCTCGATGGCGGGAGTGTCGAAAATGCGGTCGTATGAACCTCGCACTACGATGCCCGCTTTAGGCAAATACCATGCAGCGGCTATTCTGGGGCTCCATGCTACTTCATTAGCACGCAGACTGTAATGATCGAAGCGCAGGCCAGCGCTGAGACTCGCATTATGAAAGCGAATCTGGTCTTGTCCGTAGAATGCCTGTTCACGATCGAGGCCGGTGGCGAAAAAGGAGAAGTTGGGCGGGGTTGAAGCATCGAAATCCTCGCCACTAACTTGCGTGACATGATAAGAAAACTTCTCGTGAATGGAGCTGTAGATCGCGTCGGCACCAAACTTCAATTCATGGCGGCCGATTTGCGCGGCCAAGGTCCCACTCACATATCCGTCGCGAAAGCCACGATCCTGAAAGGCCTCGATGGGAATCGATTGAGCGTTGGACTGCAGGTCCGCGCTCAAATCGCGCACCCGCGCCTGCAAGCTAGCGACGAGGGAAGAGGAAAACATGTGCTGATACGAAAGCTGCCCGGCGCTCTCTAGGCTATTTCGGTCCTGACGTTGTCCGGTAGCCTGCTGCACCTGTTCGTTGGGGACGAGAAATCCAACCCGACTATGGTTGACCACGAGCCGCAAGCGATCTTGTCCGGTCAGGTCACGTTCAAAGCTCTCGCGCAGGGACGATGTGGTTGCGTCGTTTGTGTAGTTCTGCTCGACGGGTGGGTCGAGATAACGGCTGGTGTGCGCGCCGCTCGCACTCAACCCAAAGATGTTGCGACCATCGAAATAGTTGCCGCCGAGAAAAGCGGTTTCGGTGTCGAAACTCCCTCCGCCGAGCAACGCAGTACCGTGAAACCCATGTAGAGGGTTGCGATTGCTGAGTGTTTCCACGATACCGCCGAGCTTTCGTCCAAACTCAGCAGGAATTCCTGATGTAAAGACACGAATCGACTGCACCTGGTCAAGGTCCTCTCCTGGTGCGAATGCCGGCGAGCGATTTTCCAGAACGGGAATGCCATCGACGACATACTGGGTTGCATATTCCGAGCCCCGAGGATGCAGCACGCCATTGGCTTCGAGCAGCCATCCTGGCTGCGTTTGCACCACGGCAATGGCGCTGCGACCGGGCATGGCCAATTCCCCAGTATTCAGTGCCTGCGTTCCCAGAGTGTAGCTGGTCCCGGCATTGGTAGTATCGAGAAG
>JAFAPG010000601.1 GCA_019247235.1 Acidobacteriota bacterium | reverse complement strand
TTTGCCTTCGGGAGAGATGTCCTTCGGAGAAGTGAATAGTATTTGAGAACTGAATGACCTGGCGCAAAAAGTCCGGGCGAGAGCCAAAGCATTTGGTGATTCCGGGAACATGCTTCCGTCCCGAGCCGGCGCGCCAATAATCATAGGCTGCAGCTAGCTCCGCGGTGGCCTCGGCATCTTCGGTGATCTTGATCTTGGTTTTCTCGAATAGCTAAAGTTGCCTCTGCGCCGAGGGAGCGGCTGGTGTGTCCAAGACCAGGGAAAGGTAGAGGGCCAATGCAGTGTCCTAGACGAGGCCTGGAGACGGCCCTTTCGCCGCGAGTGAGTTAATGGCCGTAGCTTCGTCAGGATCGCTATCGAAAATTGCAGATAGTTGTGTCATTTCTAAAAGCTCGCGCACTCTTTTGCTGGGGGCGACGAGCCTTAACCAGCCTCCATGGCGCCGCACCGTGGTCATGGTTCGGACTAGCTCTCCGATTCCTGAGCTGTCCATGTAGCCAACTTCTCTGAAGTTCAGCACAATTTTATTGTTGCCCTCTTCAATGACTTGCTGAACCGCTTCCCGCAGAAGCACGTTGCCATCGCCAAGCGTGATCCGACCCGATACGGCGAGGATAGAGATCCCCTGTACGGTTCGCGCCGAGACCTGGGTCTGATTGCTGGCACGACGACGCATACCAAGGCCGAAGCGATCAAGGATGCGGCATGCCACAGCGGCCGTCTTGGGTGATTCGCTGCGCACTACAATCAAGGAACGACCCTGTTTCAAGACATCCCGGAAGAAGGCGACATCCTCGGGAGCTTTTTCGACCGGGGTTGGACTTATCTTGCTCTCGCGACTCTCTGCTACCCGCGCGCCTAGGAGGGCGGCGGCGCCAAGCCCGAGGCCAAAAACGGTTCCTATTTCGGGAACAAGCATGGTCAGAGCCACAACCTTTGCCGACGCACCCGTCGCAATGCCCATGAGTTCGCCAAGCGTTTTTGTAAATTGCCTAGCCACGGTTTTGGTCTGCGATTCTGAGCGGCTCAGAAATACGACGTCCTGCTCTGGAACCTCCGATCGCAATAATTCCTCGACCGCTCCTTCTGCGCGGTCACGGGATGAAAACACTCCAAGAACGGTTTCCATCGAAATCTCCTGGTTATTATCGGGTCTACTGCCATTCTCTATGAAGAAGCGAACTGCAGTATAACCAAAAGCTCAGGCAGTGTAGGCGCGATTGTCAAAGCAGGGCCCTCAGTTCGGGCGCGACTCGACGCAGAAACAGCAGGCGCGGAATCTTGTCGATCCTCGGTGTACTCTCGAAACATGTGTTCTGCGATGCTAAGTAAAAAGAAGCATTTTGTCCGGCGTCGGTAGGACCACAAAATGCAAGGCGATGACGGTCCGCGCTACCCAGTGGTTGCGAAAGGTCAGGTCCAGCACCTCAACCCGGCAGCCTAGAATCGCTTCCAGGTACTTCGAGCATAGGTTTCGCCGGCGAGTTAAGATCAGTTCAATGTTTCTGCAGGAGGACATTAGTTTGCGCTGGACGTTCACTGCTGTGGCGTTGTTCTGTGGCATAGGCAGTGCGCAGAACTTCGGCGGCTCGTTGCGTGGCATCGTCGAGGATCCGAGCAATGCACGCATCCGCTTAGCGAGGGTTGCTGTCCAGTCTTCAGACTCAGCTATCCACCGTGAGGTGGCGAGCGAAGACCATGGTGAATTTCGTCTCGACGATCTGCCACCGGGCCGCTATCGCTTGCGCGTGACCGCTTCAGGATTCGCTCCGGCGGAAGCCAACGTGATGATCCCGCTAAGTTCGGTTCGGGAGGTGACAGTAAGGCTAAGGCCGGCAGCGAAGGCGGAGACGGTCCGCGTCGCGGGAATAGCCTCATCGATTACTCTCGAACCAATTGATACGGCTAGCAGCGTGCATCAGGCAGTCGTCACCGACCGAGATCTCAACACTTTTCCCCTGGCTTCTCGTAGTTTCGCCAACGTTGCTTATCTTGCGGCCGGCACTGAGCCGGTAGAACCATCGGATCCGACTAAGGCGCGCATTACGGCGGTTTCGACCGGAGGAAGTTCTGGCCTGAATAACGAGCTGTCGGTCGACGGTGCGGATAACACCGACGATTACATTGGCGGGTTTTTGCAGAATTTCTCGCCCGATGCGATCCAGCAATTTGCCATTCGCACCGCCAACGAAGATGCCGACACGGGGAGTACCACGGGCGCTTCCGTTGTCATCACCACATCTCGTGGGACCGACCATTGGCATGGGGATTCCGCATTTTATGAGCGCGCCGCCGCCCTGAACGCGCGTTTCCCCATAGAAAACCCAACACCTAATCCGAAGCAACCGTTTTCGCGCCAGAACTACGTGGGCACACTAGGCGGCCCTATAAAGAAAGATAAACTCTGGGTTTTCGCTTCCTTCGAGCACGTCCGTGAAAACGCTAGCATTGCCTACAGTCCTGCCAACACGCTCCAGTTCGATGCCCTGGCACAGTTGGCAGCGCACGGTTTAATTCCAGGGGTGGATTCTATTCCGGTTGTAGCCAGCGTTGGAATTCCATTTCGGGACCTGATCGGCTCGTTGCGTTTCGATTGGACGCAGTCGCTGCGATCGCAATGGTTTTTACGTGCCTCAATAGACACCTATCGAACACGTAACAACTTGGTCCAACAGGCAACCCTACCCTCGACGGGGCTTACGACGCACAACCATTACTGGAATGGAGTGGTGAGCAACTCCTATGCCTTCAGCTCAAACTGGCTGGGAACCTTGGTTTTGGCGGCCAGTCGGCTCCGCCTCACACAAGCGCGTAATTCGACGCTGGGATTTGCGTTGCAGTTTCCCTTCAGTCTGACCTCTTTGACGGTCTCGGGGCATGAGACGTTTGGCGATAACCAGTTCGCCACACCCATTACCGCCTTTCCCGAGATTCGCAACCAAGACAAATACCAAGTTCGCTACGATCTTAGCCATGTGACTGGCCATCACTCGTTCCAACTTGGTACGAACTTTATTCATGAGCCTGTACTCGGAGGGGCAGTCTCGGCAAACCAGGAGACCTTGTATAGTTTTCCGCAGGATCCGACATTCTACACGGCAAACTTCGCCAATCTCAGTCAGTTTCCGCTAGACATGGCAGCTGGCGCTTCACCTAGGTCAGCTGGAGACGGCACATTTTCACAGAACGTCCGCCGCCTGGCGCTCTATCTAGAGGACTCATGGCGGGTAACGCGCCACCTCACCTTCAACCTTGGGCTCCGCTATCAGACGAGTTTCAGGCTGTTTGTGGCCTCCGGTCGAAGTCAAGTCAGCAATCCTACGTACTCAGTTTTGCCGCTCGAGGGAGTTCGGGCGGCAATCCCCCAAGATGACCGTAGGCAGATCGGTCCTCGGGTAGGCCTTGCTTTTTCCCCTGGCAACAAAGGAACGACGGTCGTTCGCGCCGGGTTCGGGATGTTTTATGAGGATTTAGCGCAGACCGGGTGGATTACTGCTTTTCAAGCTGTCAATGGAGGAATCGATAACAGTCCACCCGCCTACATCGACCCTCGATATCGAAGCCCCTATGCCATACACGTCACCGCAGGCGTCGAGCACGCATTGAATGCCCACTGGACAGTCAGTGCCGACTACTCGCATGAGGAAGGGAATCACGGATATCGTGCGTACAGCTTTCCCGAATTCAATCTATACAAATCTGACAACCGATCTACATACAACGCGCTGATGTTGCACGTGCAGGGGCATATCATTAACCGCGTCGATCTAGTGGCGAATTACACATTGGCCCACGCGCAGACGTGGGGCTGTATTCTCGGAGAAATCTTCGATTACGTAAACGCGATTTGCGATCCTCTTCATCCATTTGGGCCTGGCGACTATGGACCGTCGGGGGAAGACGTGCGCCATCGCCTCGTCGTCGCCGGAACCATTCGCATCCCGACCGGCGTCGAACTCTCGTCCTTGGCGCAGGCTGAGAGTGCTCGCCCTTACACAATCACCAACGCTCTTGCCAGCGGTCGGATCTCCGTCAATGGTGTACCCACAAGCTTAGATGAATTTCGTGGTACCGCTTACGCTCAGATTGACTTACGGGTTAGCCGGCCCTTTAAGGTAAATGATCATGTGGAGATTCGCCCCTTTGGCGAGTTCTTCAACCTCCTTAATCGCAGCAACCCCGGTGCAAACTACGTCAGCAATGTGAGCGCCCTGCCCATGGTGCCCCCAGCCGAGGCTCAGTCCGGCAATGTGAGCCATGTGTGTGGCAACGAAAATTGCTCAAGCCTTGTACCCATTACCAGCCTTCGTCAGTTGCGCCTTCCGGCCGGCGCTCTAGGCGACTTCTTCGGTCCGGGAACAACGGTGGGCACTCCATTCGTGGCTCAACTGGGAGTTCGTGTGACTTTTTGATCCTCGTTGAGGGATTACATTGAAAAGCTTGCGACGCTGGACTGCCTTGGCCTGAATGAAGTTAATTGGTGACAGAGGACTGAGCTGGACCGAACTGAGCGACCTGAGACATAGGTAACAGTTCGTACCGGACACATAGGTTACACTTCCGACCCTCCGTTAAGGAGAGGGGAGGAAGTGTAATGCCGTGGAAGGAGTGTTCGGTTATGGACGAAAGACTGCAGTTTGTGGGGCGGCGGCTA
>JAFAPG010000542.1 GCA_019247235.1 Acidobacteriota bacterium | reverse complement strand
AATGCTCGCGATGCCATGCCGAACGGCGGTAAGCTTTCGATTGCGACCCGCAACCTTAGCCGTACGACCGTGGCACAGTCTTGTAGCGAGCTTAAAGCCGGAGACTACGTATTACTCGCGGTGCGCGACACTGGTTGCGGAATGGATGAGGCCACGAGAGCGCGAATCTTCGAGCCATTTTTTACTACCAAAGAAGTAGGCAAGGGTACGGGACTGGGACTCTCAGTCGTTTACGGGGTGGTGAAACAAAGCGGTGGACTGGTGCGAGTCAGGAGTGCGCCCGACGCGGGGAGCCTGTTTGAGATTTACCTGCCCCGGGCCGGCGGTGCCATTGAGGTCGCCCGCTATGCAAGCTGCATGCCAGCCCCCAGCGGAAGTGAGACCATTCTTTTGGTTGAAGACGATGAATCCATTCTGCAGCTGTTGAAAGATTTCCTGGCTACCCGGGGCTATCGCGTGGTAAGCGCCAGCGACGGAACCGAGGCCGTGCGCTGGATGGAAGAAGGCGGAAAAGCCGATCTCCTGCTCACCGATATGATGATGCCGAAGATGAGTGGCCTCACCTTGGCGAGAACATTGAAAGAAGTCTTGCCCGGCCTCAAGGTCGTGCTCATGTCCGGGCACCCGCAACACCTGCAATCCGCCAGTGGTATGCGGTTTCTCGAGAAGCCATTCTCCATGCATGCGCTGGCCACTACGCTGCGCGAGGTGTTGGACGGGAAATCTCGCGCCGCTGGTGCCGGGGGGCAGAGTAATTAGGGGGTAAGGTCCACAGCCGGCACAATTTTGCTGAATGGAATTTTCGCGCGCTCGTTAGCTTCTCGTACGTTTTCCGGGTTGGGTGCCTCGAAGAGGCACATGCATTTGCTGTCCCCAGGCACAAACGTCGAGCGAATGTAGCGCACATGCTTACCTTGCGCAGTCAGCTCCTTACCAGCCTGGATCGCGGCCTTTTGCGCCGCTGCCAATTGCTCCATTTTAATTCCGGGCAGGTCGCGCTCTACCATGTAAACCGGCATCTCGAGTCCTCCTGTCGACGAGAGTATTGCTTGCTTAGGAAAAGCGCAACTCTCTCAGGTAACTTCCGTAACTTCGAGACACTCGACAGCGCTTGCAAGAACACCTCTGGAGTGCTCCATCGAACCCGCGGATGGCGTTTCGTTGCTGATTCCCTGTAACACTCTAGAGCCCAAGGGTAGTTGCCTGCGGCTTGCCAATCGCGTCGGCCAGTTCGCGTTTCCCACGCCGGACCTCAGATCCGCATTCTTGTCTGCATTTGTAAGCCGGCTGAATCACGTTGAGCGTGACTTCGGTTGAAGATCTAGCGTTCTCCCAATCTGGGTCGATGGCCGACGAAAACACATTGGGGTGCCTTTCGGCGTGAAGAGTGCACCGGATCGTCCTCGCCCACCTTCAGGTCGACGGACAAGCCCTAGCCAAGGACCGTGCAACCCATCGATCGGCGATGCGACGTTCAAAATTGCACGGCTTTAGGGGCTTGCGAGATGGCCGAAGCGCAAGGCTTACGTCGAATTGTTCGAGGGACCCGAGATACAACACCTCGAGAGATTTTGGGAAAGGATACAAACTCATGATCGCGATGGCTTAATGGCAGAAACCACCGGCCAAATTCGCTTTTCGGGTCAGCCGAAATAGGCCCAAGAACGCCGGCCCGATAGCATCGATGTATGATTGTGGCCCTGGTAACGGAGAATCCAGAACACTTTCCGGCAGACTTCTCTATTCAGATGATTAAGTCCGATCCAGACATACACGCGTGCAGGCTTGTGGAGAATTCTCCGGGCAAAGGTCCTCGTATCATTCAATTTATTTTTGACTGAAGGTGGTCTTCTGATGAAGAGATGGCGGTTCGCCTTTGTACTTGGGTTCGGCTCGCTTCTGTCCGCAAATGGGCAGACACCTCCAAAGAACCCGGTTGGTCACGGGTCGGAAGTGGTGGCTGCCGGAAGGGCGGCATTTAATCGCATGTGCACGGGGTGCCACGGAGTGGACGGCGGCGAGGGGGAGCGTGCCCCTGCGCTCGTGGGGGATCGCCGGTTTTTCCGGCTGAGTGAGGGCGCATTATACGACACAATCGAGAATGGGATCCCGGGAACGGGAATGATGGCCATGGGCAAGGCCATCGATGACGGCGATGTCTGGCGTATCGTCGTGTTCATCCGGGCCATGAGAGGATCGGCCAGTGACACGGATGTTCAGGGTGACGCTCAACATGGCAAGGAAATCTTTGCCGGCAAGGGCGGGTGTATCAAATGCCACACCCTCCAGGGCAAGGGTGGCACAATCGGCCCGGACCTATCAAATGTGGGCGCAGAGATGACCTTGAAGCACTTGCGAGACTCGCTAACCAGCGATACCCCGATTGCTCGTGGTTATAAGCCAGTTACAGTTGTGCTGATCAATGGACAGACTATAAAAGGTGTCGCAAAAAACGAGGACGCTTTTTCGCTGCAGCTCCTCGATTATGACAATCACCTGCACCTTATCGACAAGGAGGAGGTACAAAAGGAAGATGAGGGCACCAAATCTCTAATGCCACACGACTACGACAAGCAGCTTAGCAAGGAGGAGTTCCAGGATCTGCTGGCGATGCTAGCAAAGCAGACGCGGGAGGGCGGGCACAAGAGAATTGATGGGGACGGGGAGGTGGGACGATGAGAGCCCTTGTTCTTGCCACATTGATCACCTCCCTGACTGCCGGTGCGCAGGTGACGGACACACAGTTGGAGCAGCCTCCTGGACAGGATTGGCTGCACTATAACGGCGATTATGAAAGCACACGCTTCAGCACTTTGGATCAAATTACGAGGGGGAACATTGGTTCATTGGTGAACAAGTGGACCTTCCATGTACCGGGCCCGGGTGGGCTGGAAAGTGTCCCCGTTGTGGTCGGCGGCGTCATGTACGTGACTCAGCCCAACGCCATCTACGCCATCGACGGAAAAAGTGGTCGGCTGATTTGGACGTACCACCACCTACTTGTGAAAGTGAAGGACCGCGAAGGACCTCACCGCGGCGCTGCGGTTTTTAAAGATCGGGTTTACTTTACAACTACTGACGACTACCTCTTCGCGCTCGACGCCGCGAGCGGGAATGTGCTCTGGCAGGCGAAGATCGCAGAGACGGACGATGGATATTCCTCGCCGGCGGCGCCCCTGATTGCGAAGGGGAAGGTGATCGTTGGGATCTCACCCGGAGACCGGGGACTCAATGGCTTTCTGGATGCGTACGACGCGGAAACGGGTAAGCGGGTGTGGCGATATGAGCCGATTCCCCATCCCGGACAGCCGGGATCGGAATCATGGGCGGGGGACTCGTGGGAGCACGCCGGCGGTGACACCTGGCTGACAGGCAGCTACGATCCCGAACTGAACCTGCTGTTCTGGGGAATTGGAAACCCGTCCCCGGACTTCAATGGCGATGTGCGCGCGGGCGATAACCTTTATACCGAATGTATCGTCGCGCTCGATCTTGAAACAGGAAAGATGAAGTGGTACTTCCAGTTCACGCCGCATGACACCATGGATTGGGACGCAGTGGAGATTCCAATCCTGGTGGACGCACCGTTTAATGGCAAAACGCGCAAGCTCCTTGTTCAGGCAGATCGGAACGGTTTTTACTACGTGCTCGACCGAGTGACTGGAGAGTTCCTGCATGGCAGGCAGTTCGAGCGCAGTCAGAACTGGACCAGTGGATTGGACGCAAAGGGCAGACCGCAGCGACTGCCTGGGAAGGATCCGACGCTGACGGGAGTCAAGATCTGTCCCTCCTCGATAGGCGCCACCAACTGGATGTCACCGACTTATGATCCCGACACCCATTGGTTTTACTTCGTCGCGCTCGAAGGCTGTGGAATTGCGACCATGAATACCGAAAAATTCCGGCCTGGCGGTTATCAATACCGTGCCGGGGGCGACGTGCTGCTAAAGGACGACACCTGGAAGGTGTCGGTGCGAGCGCTAGAACTGACCAGCGGCAGGCAGATGTGGGAGACGCCCAGGGTAGGCTCAACCAATCTAGGGGGAGGGTTGGTTTCAACCAAGGGCGGTATAATTTTTTCGGGTGAGTCACCGGGAGAGTTTGTAGCACTGGACCCGAAGAGCGGCCAGGTGCTGTGGCATTACAACACTGGTCAGGAGATCAATGCGCAGCCGATGACCTACATGGTGGACGGCAAACAGTACGTAGCCATTGAAGCCAACTCCGACGTTTTTGGCTTTGCTCTATTTGAAACCCAGAAGCCAGGAAAATGAAGGAGATGCACCAAAGCTCTCGATGGACGATCGTCTCTTTTATTGTCATCGCCTCGACAATACCGATTGCAGCTGCGCAGGATCGCTACGCCATCAGCGACGAAGATGCGATGGGGGGCGGCTCACCGCGCGTGGTGGTATTGCACGATCGCGTAACCGGGGCGGAGGTCGCGGTTGCACCAACCCAGGGCGGCGAGCTCAGCAGTTTCAAGGCCTCGTGGCATGGCCAGTTGATCGAATTGCTTTATAACGCACGCAACTACGCCTCGCCGCCTGGGACCTTCCATGGGCGTGCACCGCTGTTGTGGCCGGCAGTCGGAGCGCAGTATCCAGTAAACACAATTCCCAAAGAAAGCTGTGGCATGGGCTCGTACGCGGTACTGGGCAAAAGCTATCCAATGCCCTGCCACGGCTTCGCCAAGCAGATGCCCTGGAAGGAGACTTCGCGAAGTGCCGATGCGCATGGCGCACGTGCAACTGTGGAACTGCAGGATTCAGAAGACACGCGAAAGTTCTACCCATTCGCCTTTCGTCTCGATGCAACTTACGAACTCGCCGACGGACATCTCACTGTGAACTATGTGCTCAAGTCGGATGAAGCCAACACAGCGCCGATGCCGTTCGCTATTGGCAATCACCTCGGATTCAATATTCCGTTGGTAAAGAGCAGCGTGGGGACAGAGGTGAGGTTCGAGACACAGAACACGGTACAGATGTTGCGCAACGCGGCGGGTGTGTTAAGCGGAGAAAGCAAGGCGCGTTCGTTTGATACCCCGGAGGCGCTCGGAAGCTTTGATGCTCACGTAGCGCTGCCCCTGGCTGGCTATCGCAGTCAAGCATTCGCTCGGCTCATCGATCCCTCGGGCATGGTTGTGCGAGTCACGCAGACTGCGAGTACGATCCTGCCGGAGCCGCTGATTCGGTTCAATGCATATGGAGGAGCGAAGCAGGGTTACTTCTGTCCGGAGCCATGGTTCGGTGTACAGAACTCGCTGAACACGGGTGTTGGAGTGGTCAAGCTGCAACCGGGCGACATCTGGAAGTGGCGTCTGCAGATTGAAGTGGAGGCTCCCAATACTCAGACACCCGAACCCGGTTCTGGAGTGGAGCGCTTTGGGGGAAATTTCGCCTTCGTTGAGGGTCCGGTTTGGGTGGGCAAAGACGGTGGATACCTGCTGTTCAGCGATATCTACAATTCAAGAACCGTGAAGATGTCGCAGCCTAACCAGACGGCGGTCTACCGACGATTTACGAATGCCGGAAACGGAAACTCGATGGACGCGCAAGGACGTCTATATACCGCAGAGAGGGATGGGCATCGCGTCGTTCGCATCGAGTCGGACGGTCAGGTCTCAATCGTAGCAGGCGAGTTCGAGGGCAAGCGCTTCAACTCTCCCAACGATGTTGTTGTGCGAAGAGATGGGCAGGTGTATTTCTCCGACCCTGCTTCGCCCGCAGTACTAGAAAAACGTGAACTCGACTTCAATGGTGTCTATCACGTCTCCCCTGATGGCAAAGTGAGTCTCGTGGCAAAGATGACGCGACCCAATGGCGTAGCGCTGACTCAGGATGGTAAAACGCTGTATGTTGCAGATACAACTGATCGTAAGGTCATGGCTTACGATCTTGACGCCGCGGGCAATGCGTCGAATGAGCGAGTGTTTCTGTCGGGGATAAATGGTAGTCCGGATGGACTACGAGTAGCTACAAACGGGAACGTCTATATCGCCGCTGGACCGATCCTGGTTTATACGCCGCATGGAAAGCTGGTCCAGAGCATCAGCTTTCCCGAACAGGCAGCCAACTGTGAGTTCGGTGGGCCACAACTCAAGACGCTATACGTAACCGCTCGTACCAGTGTATACCGCGTACCGGTGCAGGACCAGGGGTGGACGATCCACTAGGCCTAAGTTGTGATGCCCGCATAGATGCGAATTGCTGTAATTACGTTCTGATTCCTGCAGCCTCCTGGACTTTGAGATCGCATGGCCGGCAGAACGGCTTGCGGCTCCCGCCGCTGGCGGCGGACAGGCTGACCTCTGCTGATGCCCAGGGGTCGATACCTGACATACGATTCATGAATTCGTCGGCTGCTATGCGGTAATGCTCGAAACCTAGACTCTTTTTTGCCACCCATAATCGCCGCGACTGGAATTCCTTAGCCCATACCGCCGACAGTCGGTGAAGCGGCCTGTTATTAGAAATCGCTATCGGCCAAGCCATTGCACTAGAAGATTTTGGCTTTCTTGTAAGATCGGACCGCTTTGAGCGACTCTGCAAATGGGGGAGTTCGTTTGGAAAGACTGGGGCCTGTCACCGCAATGGTGAACTTGGAACAGATCATGGAAACCTATGGGGGAATGGTCCGTCGGATTGCAACTGTTTACGAGCGTTATCCGGATCGGGTCGATGACCTGACGCAGGATGTCTGGCTGGCGGTGTGGCAAGCCATGTCGCGGCTGCATAACCCCGCCGACCTGAAACCATACATCGCCCGGATCACCCAAAATATCTGCGTGACCCATGTCCGCCGCGCCGTCAGTCGTCGCACCCAGGCACTAAGCGAGACTCTCCCTGATCAGGGACCGCTTCCTGACGAAGCCACAGGCCATGCCATGCAATTGGCCCGGCTAGTCGAGGCGGTACGCAGCCTGCCAGACAACCTCAAGTCGGTGATTAGCCTGTATCTCGAAGAAATGCCGGTTAAAGAGATTGCCCTTGCGCTTGGCATCAGTGAAAACAACGCCTCGGTACGACTTCACCGGGCCAAAGCCGCCATCGTGGTCAACGTCAGAGGTGTTCTATGAAGTCCTCGCCTTCAAATGATCCGCTAGTCGTTCTTTGGAAAAGCGCGCCAAAGCCCGATACGCAACGTGTGCTGCAGGATTTCGAACGGCTCAAGCAGATGCATCAACAGCTGATGTGGATCGTCGTCGGCTGTCTGTGCGCGGCTACGCTGCTGCTGATCATCGCGGAGATGACAGGACGCATAGCGACGCATGGGTTCCTGAGTGTGATCTGGATTGTCGATCTTGCGATAGGCGCAGCCTGGTATTGGCGAGCCCGATGCAGCCGTATCGACGCTCTCACGTTAGATCTGGTCACATTGCTCAAGTTCATGCTCGAAAAAGCTAAACGCGATCTGTTCCTCGCTCGCTGTCTTTATGCCGGGGTTCCTTGCGGTGCACTGATTGGAGCTCTTATCGCGAAGCTCACACGCGGCTTAACGGCCTCGGCCAGGGCCGTTTATCCTGTCCTTCATCCGATGCTGACTGCCGCCGGTGTAGCCCTTCTCCTCATCATGGTAGGGGCAGGTTTCGTCCTAGCACGCTCCCGGCGTTTTCAGGTGAGGACGCTCGCTGAGAAGCTGAGGGCCGCCGAAGCGGGACGGTAAGATTCGCCCCTCTGGCGCGACTTATCGGTAGGCACGGATTCAATGATTCAATCGAGGCATTCGGAGGATAGCAAATGATCTTTGATAAACGCCACACACCCCTGGTCGTTGCCTTGTGTACAAGCTGCGCTCTGGTGGCTTTTACCTTCTACCAGCACCACCACGTGGTTACCATACCCAAAGTTGCCTTTTACGCCGCGGCAGCCATGATTTGTGTAATCGGGGAATTGGTCGGCTGGTTGCGCCGCGAGAGTTGCCGCAGCAAGTCGCGTGGTTGTTAAGTTCTCGCGCAGCGTGTTTTCGATTCTGGCGCGAGTGTTTTGACTGTTCTGTTCAGTGGAATATTGGCGACTGCTGGAACAGCTTATAGTGCGCCGGTGCCTTTTTGTCCGGGCACCGCAGCCATGACTAAATAAGTGGAATACGCGGGTCCGATGTGGCTTGCGCCACCACTTCACCCGCTTTTTTCGCACAACTTCCCGTTCTGAAAGCGTCACACAACATTGAGCTCCTTCTCGGAGTGCTCGAAGTCACGCCCGGGATCTCCCATTTCTATCTTTCCGCAGACTCGCAACGGACTAGACACAAGATTTAACCATCGGAGCGTTCATAAATTAGAGATTCCGGTCGAACTCAAAGCCAGGCCGTGGCGTCTGGCAAATCGTACGGAGAGAACAGATGCAGGAATTTACCTGGCCCGGTCACATGGCGGAGGCGCCGTTGGCGTTCGAGGTTGACAAAGCTGCTCTCAGGCGCGAGTTTGAACAACGCCTCGAGGAGTGCGGCACGCTGGCATTCCGGGTGGCGCGCGGAGTCTTGCGCAACGTAGCCGATGCAGAAGATGTCGCGCAGGAGGCAATGCTGCGTTC
>JAFAPG010000466.1 GCA_019247235.1 Acidobacteriota bacterium | reverse complement strand
GGGCTGTCTCGCAATCATCTCGGGAGGCGGAGTCCAATCCGGCCACTCGGCCTTGCGCACGATTGTCACGAGTCCCGACCATTGGAAGCCTTCGCGGCCCACGCCGATCCCGTAGCGCAGGGCTCGATTGTTGCCGAGCACGAGATAAAGAAATCGCTCCGCCGTGTGAATTTCGATCGTGCCGGGCGCGTCGGTCGTGCGGAAGAAAACGAGCTGCCGCCGGTAGGGCCCGTCCGTGATCACGACCTCCTCGGTCGAGACACGGCCAGGCTCGTCGCCGATGTCGAGAGTCTCTCGCATTGCGGATTCTGAGGCGGCCTGCGCGAAGGCGGGCGCACTACCTGTGAGCCAGGTGGCCGCTCCCAGGCAAACACACATCGTGCCGCATCGCAGCGCGCTCAAGCTCAAATCAGAAAATCCGGCAAACATGTTCGCTCCTTTGTCGCAAAGCTCAAGTTCGGGGCGCGCCGCATCTCACGTAAATGAAAGTTCCGTAGCGCGTGTTGGTCTCGGGGCTGACGAAACGCGTCACGAACATGTTGTCGCTCATCGAGAGGATCTCGCGGTCTTGATCGTCGCCCGGTGGCCCCTCGAAGCCGAGATAAGTTTTGCCGCCAGGGCCGCCCTTCAAGGTCAGCTCGTGGGGCGTAGGGTCGTCGGCTACATGCATCATGACCCCGTCGGTCGGCCCCTTCGAGATCACATAAGGAAGCTTGCATTGCGCCCGAGCTTGCGCCTCCGTGCGCGCCTTGTCCTTTTCCTGGCGATAAGAGGCGACGCCCCACTTGCCGATGAGCCGGTCGACCGGATAGGCCGCGAGGGTCGCTCGCGGCCGGGCGCTTTCGCCGGGAGTGCCGGCGCAACCCGAAAGCGCCAGTTCAAAGGCGATCAGGACGAATGTCCCGAGGCGCCATTTGCGCATATCACACGAGGAAAAAAAGCTTGGTCGCATGCCCACCTCCCGACGCAGCGCCCCGTCATTTAACCAAGTCGGATTGCCCTTCCGTGTAAAGCGAGGTTCTTACGTTCTGCCACTCACGTGAATGCGTGTGAACAGCGGTTTCCTAATGATTGCTGCTGCCGCCCGCATCCTGGACTTGACGAAGTACCTCGTCCAGGTTGAACGCAGCAGGCTTCTGACGTGGCGGGAATTGCTTGAACGCTTCTATCTGTTGAGCCACGATCGCTTGCATCCCGTAGAGAAAATACGCGTGGGAGATCATCCAGTCCCAATAGGTGTTCGAGTTCTCGTCCGCCCGCTCGAACGGATCACGGCGCAGGTTGAATATTTTCGGCGCTCGCAGCTTTACGAATGGTTCGAGCCAGCACATGAGCTGCTTGGCCCTCTGTTCCATGAGCACCGCCTTCCAGTCGCCCATGCGGATCGCCAGGATGTCGCCGTCATCGCTGATGTAGAAGAAGAACTTCCGTGGACCGTCTTTCTCCTGGCCGGTGAAATAAGGGATGAGGTTATATCCGTCGATATGCACCTTATAGGATTTCTTCCCGATCTTATAACCCTTGAGAAGCTTGTCCTTAATGTCTGGCTCTCCCGCGGCTGCAAGAAGCGTCGGCAACCAATCCTGATGTGACGCGACGTCATTGAATACCGAGCCGGGCTTGATCTTGCCCGGCCAGCGCACGAAGACCGGTACTCGCCAGCCGCCCTCCCAATTGGTGTTCTTCTCGCTGCGGAAAGGGGTGATCCCGGCGTCGGGCCAGCTGTTGTAGTGCGGGCCGTTATCAGTCGAATACATGACGATCGTGTTGTCGGAAATGCCCAATTGATCGAGCTTGTCGAGCATGGTGCCGATCTTCTCGTCATGGGCCACCATCACATCGTTGTACTCCCCCTGGCCCCCACTCTTGCCTTTGTGTTGCGCGGCGCTGTGGGTCCTCAAATGCATCGCGGTGGTGTTGTACCACAGAAAGAATGGCGTTCCCTCGTTGCTGCACTTGTCGATGAAATTGAGCGCGTGCTCCGTGACCTCATCATCGATGGTTTCCATGCGTTTCTTGTTGAGTGGGCCGGTGTCCTCGATCTTCTGTCCGCCCTTTCCGTCCGCCCAGCAGTGGAGCACGCCCCTGGGTCCGAAGCGCTTCTTGAATGCAGGGTCCTTCGGATAATCGGGGTCTTCCGGCTCTTCCTCTGCATTGAGATGGTAGAGGTTGCCAAAGAACTCGTCGAAGCCATGCATCGTCGGAAGGAATTCGTCCTTGTCGCCTAGATGATTCTTCCCGAACTGGCCCGTGGCATAGCCAAGCGGCTTCAACAGCTCCGCGATAGTCGGGTCTTCCGCGCGGATGCCCACGTCCGCGCCTGGCATGCCGACCTTGGTCAGGCCCGTACGGATAGGGTTTTGACCGGTGATGAAGGCTGCCCGACCCGCTGTGCAGCTTTGCTGGCCGTAGTAGTCAGTGAACGTTGAGCCCTCATTGCCGATCCGGTCGATATTGGGCGTCCGATAGCCCATCTGGCCGCGGTTGTTGTAGCTGATGTTCCACCAGCCAATGTCGTCACCCCAGAGGATGAGGATGTTGGGCTTGTCTGCCTTGGCCATCTTGCTCTCCATCGTTCTGTTGGTGACTTTCTCTTTTGACGTTCGCTTCCAAGCGGCGGCTACACGAGGCGAAACAGCACGGCGGCAAAGGCAAACAGGCCGACGCCGACGAGCAGAACGGCAACCGCGATGACGGGTGTTTGCATCTTTTCCTTTGTCGCCCCGGCTCGCGCCCCTGCAATGGGCAGGAAATCCGCGCTCCACAAATAGCCAATGAACCAGCGGTATTGCCAAATCGAGATGAGAAGTGCGAGAACGCCGCTCGAGATCAGGGCGAGCCCGAGAAGTTTCGGAGCGCCCGGATGCCGAGCGGCTTGCGCGCCGGGCATATCCTGCAAGCGTTCGAAGAATTGGACGATGGCGAAACCAAAGCCGATGAGTGAGACCGCTGTGCGCAGCCACGACATCATCGTGCGCTCCACGCTCAGGCGCGTGCGCAGCCAACCGAAATGACTATCCGCCGTCACCCTGACTTCGAAGCGGCTCGCTTTCGAGGAGGGGTTCGGATCTATCATTCCGGATGGCTTTCGCGACGATTGAAAAAGGGACGCCCGCTCCAGGCTCGCACCACCAGCCCGCGCACCATGAGATACGGGACAAACGCCAGGAGCAACGCGATGATCACCGCCTCCACGGGATAAAACTTCTTGAACACCATCAGCTGGTAGATCACGTCCATCGCGATCCCGAGCAAGATGATTCTGGCCGTCGCGTTCAAGCCTTCGTTCAGCCGTGCGATGCGCTGCTGCGGGTCGCTCATGATCGTCCAGAAATACGGCGAGCTACCGGTGCGCCCGTCCTCGAGCCCATCGTGGATCGCGGCGATCACAGCCATCAAGGGCTGCAAAATGAATCGAAACGACATCTCGCTGCCCGGCCGATCCACGAGATCATGCCACACGCGCATAGTGTTCTTGACGGTGACGCCGTGCCATACCACGCCGGCGACGATCAGCAAGGCGCCGAGGCCGACGACGATCTTGGCCAGAGTGGTCAATTCACGCGGTGCCGCTTCGGTCATGCAATGGCTCCCGCCTGCCTGATGACGCAGCGAAATCCGATATGGCTCGTGCTTGTATCGACCGGCTGCGCGTGACGCGCTGCCGGCCGATAGCGCCGGCAATAATTCGGCGCACAAAGGTGAGATCCGCCCTTGATGACCTTCCG
>JAFAPG010000263.1 GCA_019247235.1 Acidobacteriota bacterium | reverse complement strand
CGACCACGGCGGCACAAGCGACATTGCCAATACCTGCCGGTGTTTCGATGTCGTTGGATTTGTCATTGGGATCGTATCCAAGTTGCTTCATAAGCGGCTTGTAAACCGAATCGGTATCGGCTGGCAAAACGTTGGTAAGGGCACGATCGCTGCATAGCTGATGGCTTTTTCTTTGTTCGCCAGCGTCCGCTCGCTTGCGGGACGCCTCAACGCTCCGGCCAATTGTGTGCTGCTCGCGCTTTCGTCACATGTGGCCCAGGCGTCGTACATACACGTGTGTACAATCGCCAGCGCGCGGGCAATCGGAGACACAGACAGCTTCGACTCGCGTATGCCGCGCAAGCCAGCGGAGTCCCATTGCAAAACAAGGTCGGGGTCGGGCTGCATTGCGCCACAAACGACCAGCGGCCGGGGCAAGAGAGCTAAAGCACAGCTGACCGCAAGAAAACACTTCATAGTTACCTCAGATCACACCATTTGCAGCTCGCCTCAGTGGGATAACCGGCCCCGTTGTCATCACCTCGGTTACGGGGACACAGTGATAACGATCGTATTCGATTTAATGAGCCGGTGTTGAACATCGCGTGGATCTGTTCTGGAAACCTGAATGCTGTACGGTCCCGGCTGATTCAAAGTGCAGGCACGACTAAGTGGTACTATTTCTGTCCGGCTCCTTCCGGGCTTCAGAATCGGCGCATCGTGAACGCTCCCCACGAGCGAAATCTCTTTCGCGACCGAGTTCCCCGATCCATCGCGACAGTCGTATTTAAAACTCGTGTCTAGACCCTGAGCACGGAATCCCGAACCGGCCACTATGTCTTGCTGAGAATTATTTGTAACCGTCATCCTGAGTGCGATATCCTTGCCCGCACTGACCTGCTTCGCCAAAGGTGCGATGCTGATAGAAAACGGTTCGGATTGAGCAGCCCCGCCAGATTGTGCAATACCCGATGCTGCCAAAATCCCGGTGCTGAACAGTAAAACAGCGGGTTTCATTCGTCTTCCTTTCAATTGCAACCTCCTGTGCCGCTCCAAGTGGGATAGCCGTTAAACGGGTCCGAGGCCTGACTGGTTACGAAGTCCAGTGCGTACGAACTGGAAGTCGTTGCTGTCCAGTTGGCGGCGGATCCGCACGAGCCGCTACAGTTGGCGTCGCCTGAGAAGCTCCATGTCAAGTGTCCTAACGGAACCGGAATTGAACCTGTTGTGCTCGATTGCCACATCAAATACATTGTAAGTTGCTCGGTGCGACTAAAGGCGGTCACAAATGAGGGGAGACGGACGCATTTTCAAACGGCCAGGCAGTTCGCTTTGGTGGTGCGCTTATTACTTGCGCGGGAAGCAGTATCGCGAGTCAACAGGGGAGGCTGACGGGCAGAAGGCCTGAAGTTCCTGCGCCAGACTGAAAGAAGTTCACGCGGATCAGATCGGCGCGAAAAGTTTTATCGGCCCTCAACAGCAGCGAGTAACAATAGACGACCTGCTGGACGCCCTCGAATGCGATTACCAACTCCGCGCGAAATGGAGCATGAAGGTTAATTCAAACGCGAAGCCCTTGCGCCAGCACTTTGGATCCTGGCGAACCGTGGATGTCACGTCTGATGCAGTCAGCGAGTATATCGAGAATCTGCGTGACGAAGGATACACCGCAGCGACCTGCAACCGGCATACTCAGCTACTTGGGAAGGCGTACAAGTTGGCCATCCGGACCAAGAAATTATCGGCTGCGCCATTTATTCCGCGTCTCTCAGAATCATTGCGCTGGTCCGATGTCACCGATGATGTACCTGCGTGCCAAGAACTCAAAAAACTGCAAGCCTGAGAGTGTGCCGCTTGAAGGCGATTTGCGAGATATCATCGAGCGGCGCCGTGCCGCAGCTGTCTGGCAAAGTAAAGACTGCCAGGCCCATTTCTCGGAATACGTGTTCCATGATCAAGGAGACCAATTGGCGATTCCGTAAGGCTTGGGCAACGGCGTGCTGTGCTGTTGGTATTGGCAAGCTGCTATGTCCAACTTGTCGCGCTGATGTGGAGGATAAATACAAGTGCTCGGAATGCGGCCAGACATGGAAGCGGGAGGAGCTCAAGTACGCGGGCGCCCTTTTCCATGATTTCCGGCGCACGGCCGCCAGGAACCTTGTGCGGCAGGTGTTCCTGTACCTGTGGCCATGAAGATTACGGGGCACCGCACGGACTCGATGTTCCGACGCTATGCGATCGTGGACGAACAGCAGAAGCAGGAAGCTCTGGCGAGAACTCAGATCTACCTAGCACAAGCCGCAGAGCGAAAAGTCATGTCAATGAAGGCAGGCAAAAAATGAAAGCACAGTTCGCGCACAGTCAAAGGGCCCGCCCAACAGTGGCAGACCCTAAATTATTGAAATCATGGTGCGCCCTGACAGATTCGAACTGCCGACCTTCTGGTTCGTAGCCAGACGCTCTATCCAACTGAGCTAAGGGCGCCTTTTGTTTGCTTTCAATCGATTAGGTTCCAAACCTTAAAGTGCTGTGAGGGGGGTAAGCGGCTCACTGCGCATTCTCCGCTACCCGGCTCAATTTTTCCAGCGCATCGATTCCACCTGGGCTGATTGCTTCACGTATTGTACCAAAGGCTCACTTGCACGGCGCTTCGCTTCGAGGGACAACACACCGCACAATTCGCTGGGAATGCTCAAGTTCTCGTGGCGCAGCAGTTCTTTGGTTCCTCTAATTTGAGAGCCTGCGCGATTTAATCTTGCCGCGGTGCCCTCTTCTGCCTCCTCAGGTGAGGCAAGAAGATCAGAAGGTCACCGTCGTTTCCTCTATCAGCAGGGAGCCACTCTTAGCAACTGAGACAGGCCTTGCTCGACTATGGCTATTGGAACCGTCAGCAATTTGGTCGCGGCAAGCTTGAGCTTTGTAACGGAAGGGCGCAACGCCCATCCGAAGTTGCCTCCAACAGAACCTGGTCGATGCGCGCCCTCTCTCGATTGATCCAATCCCGTGGAATCCCGACCTTTTGTGCGATCTTGTCGCCGGTCGCAAAGCCAATCCTATGTATGTCCTTTGCCAGCGTGTACGGGTTCTCGCGCACTTTTGCAATTGCCCGTTCGCCGTAGGTCTTGAATATCCGAACGGCTCGACTGATGCTGACGCCGTGGCTGTGGAGGAATAGCTTTGGCGGCTCGGGCATGGTATTGAAGATCTTGCCGGGCACAGTCTGAGAGCACCGTCCTTGAGAGAGTATCCGATATTCTTGATGAGAATAATGAGAAAGTCATAAATGGCAAAATTGTGCCGCGATGGCTCTCTAATGAGTACTTCCTGAGGCCGGCGAGCGCCATTGGTTGATTGAGTTTAGGCTAGGTGTTCTGGTTGCTCTGCTCGAGGCCCGCTACTTGAGACTGTGCCCTCCGCCACCGAAGCTCCAGTGAGCTGCAGGCGACAGGAGGATCTGCGGTCCGTTGTACAGGCGTATACTTCGGCTGCCGCTCAGGAGTCGCTATGCGCATTCTCACGATCATCGCATTTCTATTGCTTACGACCGCCGATCTCACCTCGCAAACTGGAACGAAACTACTCTACCAGACTCGTTACGAATCGCAGGATCCTAAATTTCACGCGCCGGGCCGGGGTGGTGAGCGCACGATTACCTACCGACTCGCCGATCGCATGCGGACAGAGTTTGGTCCCGGTGCCGCTTTCGCGAGCATCGTGCGTTGCGACCTGGCGCGCACGTACATGCTCGACATGCGAAGTCGCCATTACTTTGAATCCCCGCTTCCCACACCTGAAGAGATTGCTCGGCAACAAAAGCAGCGACACGAACGCGCACTAACCGAGGGCGAACCGAATTACATCTTCGAGGTGAAAATCGTCGACACCGGCGAGACGAAGCAGGCCTTCGGACACACCGCACGGCACTACATAAAGACGATAAAGAACATCCCTGGGCCTGAGTTTCAGCAGGCCCCTCAAGAGACCACCGAGGACCTCTGGTATCTCGACGTTCCATCCGGGTATTGCGATCCGCAATCATTCTCCTTTGGCCCCGGAACCCATCGCGGTGTCGGCATCATGGGAGCGGGATTGGGATTGGGGCGATGGGTATTGAGGACGAAGCCAGAACTCCGTCAGACTGGCGAAGATCCAAAGGGACTCCTGCTGTCGAGTCGCAAGTCGGGGCAGGAGACTCGCGGGACCCGAAACGGAGAGACGACCACGTCCACGTTCCACACGATTACCGAACTCGTGGAATTCGAAGAGATGCCGCTCGACTCGGCGATGTTCGAGGTGCCGGCCGGTTTTACAAGAAAGGAAAACTGATCTCAGGAGACGCTTACGGCGATGGCCGGGGGACGTACTGGCGAACCACGAGGAGGTTACTGGAAGAATTTGACTTACCCGCCCGCATTAAAGGTATGCCTACGTGAGAAATCCATCAAATGGAATCCGTCTCCTTGTCTGCCATGTGCATGGAGCCGGCATTGCGACTGGCCGCAACGGATGCGAGATTCGGACAAGATTTGGATCCCCAATGCCGCACGGACATTGCGGAAAGGGTGTGATCCCTTTGGGCTCGAGAGACAAAACAATGGAGCCAAGCCGCCTCGTTCACATCGTCAAATCAGGCCGAGAAATCGAAGTCAGCCCCGGTAGCCGGCGCCGCGGCAGAGCTGGTATCCATTTGGGGCGAACTGGTACCATGCGCAGTGAACTGACGACCAAGATCGACGCCGCCGATCGAGATGCTGAAGTGAGAGATGGTCTCAGGTTTCAGTATCATTCGTGCAGCTCTCGAAAATGCGGTGCTCCGTGGTAGCTTTCCACAACCCGGGTAATCGCCGACCTCCGTATCCGGGTTGAGAGATTGGGAAAGGGCGCGACTAGCTGCCTCAATAACTGAACTTTTCTTGTAGACGTCAGATAACTCATCAGCTCCGATCGATGAAGCCGGTCGGTACAATCGCAGCTAGTGGCCTCGCTGGCAAGAACTGAGAGCACTTTCCCACACACAACTGCCCTAGGGGGCCGTTACCGTCAGGACCGAACTGCGGTTCATCGAACCACGCCCAGAAAACCCTGTGCGTTGTTAGTGCGCTCACCTCCTGCCGTGTGAGGCCACCCTCGCACGCGCAAATGACAGGCGCAAATGAGACTGCTTGACAGCTCGATATTTCCAGATCGATCTCCGGGTAGACCTAGGTCGTGTCTATTGAGACATGGCCCAGCCATGAACGAATCGTGTTCAGGTCAACGCCCGCACGCAACAGATGAGTGGCCGCCGAATGATGGATCGTGTGGATTGCCGCTCCCTGAGCCGCAAGGTGCTCAAGATAAACGGCGCCTTGATTCGGCCAATGGAGCGTTGTGGTGACGAGCGACAGTGCGTGAACAGCGGTAAAGAGTGTTGAACATGGAAAGCCTCCTGGCGGAGAAGGCTCTGCTAATACTCGTCCGTTGTCTAGAAAGGACTTAGCAGTTGCTGCAGACCGCTCGATTTTCGCTTGACATAGTGTACTAGTCGTATAGTACATTATTACTTGTGAGCTTGCGACGATCTCCATTTCGGTTCCGGCTTGATCTTCACAGTGGCGTACCCGTATATCGCCAGCTCATCGATCAAGTGCGGGGCGGTATCGCTTCTGGATCGCTGAGCGTTGGCGATCAATTGCCTACAGTTCGTCAACTTGCGGTCGATCTTTCAATTAATCCCAACACTGTTGCTCGGGCATACCGCGAACTTGAACTCGGTGGTGTCTTAGAAACACACCAGGGAACAGGGACATTCATCAGTGCCCAACAATTACGAGGTTCGAATGAGGAGCGCTCGCGGCAGTTGGCGAAGATCGTCGCTGATTCCGTAGCTCGCGCAGGAGCAATTGGTTATACAGTCGAGGATTTGATCGAGGAACTGCACGA
>JAFAPG010000940.1 GCA_019247235.1 Acidobacteriota bacterium | reverse complement strand
GCGCGGAGTAGTGGCCAGCCTGGGACATTCAGACGCTACCCTCGAGGCCACGCGCGCAGGCGTGCGTGCCGGGGCTCGTCATGCCACCCATACGTTCAACGCCATGCGTCCACTTGATCATCGTACCCCGGGCATTCTCGGCGAAGTGCTGTCAAATCCTGTGCTCACCGCAGATCTTATCGCCGATGGAGTTCATGTCCATCCTTCTGTCGTCCAGCTGTTTTTGTCGGCAAAAGGTCCCGCGAGGGCGGTGTTGATTACCGATGCCACCGCCGCTGCCGGAATGCCGGATGGATCCTATCGGCTAGGACCGATTGAGGTCGAGGTTAAGGAAGGAAGATGCCTCTACCAGGGCTCGCTAGCGGGTAGTGTCTTGAGCTTGGATCGCGCCATCCGCAATGTCATGGAATTTTCTGGTTGGGCCTTCGAGCCGGCGTTACGCTCGGCCACTTTGAATCCTGCTCGCGTCGTTGGCTTAGCCGAAAAGGGAGTTCTCGAAGCCGGTTGTGATGCGGACTTGGTGGTGTGGACAGCAGAACGAGAAGTGCGGGCTTCAATTGTAAAGGGAGCGCTCTTGGAGTGATGGAATTGGATCAGAACAGAGTGGGCATTTCCTAGTTAGGCTTGCGGTTCTTACCCTCGGCAAAGTACCGCAACAGAGCAGCGTCCGTGGGATGATTGTATTTTTCGATGCAGCGTTTCGCTGACTTTTTCGCGCCCCCGGCTTGGGAGCGCTCTTCCGGTTCTACATCGCTAGTCATCACCTGAATATAGAACCACAAGAAGTGACGCATCTGGTCGAGGGTTGATTTCAGAACATCCAGAGATTCCAGTTCCGGGAGTTGGGAAAGACTTTCCATCAGCTCGGGATCTCCAGGTGCTTGCATGGCTGCGCAGTTCAGTTCTCGCTGGATCGCTCGAAGATCTTCGGTTACACGCAAGATGCGCACATGCACATCATCGAAGTAATCCTGTTTGGGCATTCTCCGCTGCTTTCTGAAGACGTCTCACCATCTCATCCAAAAGCGATTGAAAGAAGATGTCCCATGTGCATGCGCTTTCGTAATTCTAATGATTACCTGGGCCAAATCTAACCAACCAGCGACACCGCCCCCGTGCGAATCTGAGGCACTTCGATCAAACGTATGCCGAGGCTGGGATTTTCAATCGCCGAGACCAATAGCGTGGTCATTTCTCGCAACTTGACGAGCCCTAGGCGTCGGGCAGCTTCGCGCATCGAAGGAATCATCTCGCCTACCCAGTACATTGGTAACAGCACGTATGGCCAGCGATGTCCCGGACCGAGCACATACCAAGGACGCACGATAGTACTGTTCATTCCGCTTGCCCGAAGTGCTGCTTCGCATTGGCGACGAACAGCAATGTAGCTTTTCATGACCGGTGCTGGCTGGGCAACGCTCAAATAAATGAAGTGTTTCACCTGCGCAGATTTTGCACTCGCGATAGCTCCTAATGCTGAAACTCGGTCCACGCTGGCGAACTCGGAGGTTTTGGATGGGTTCGGATGACTCACCCCCACCAGTTGCACGAAGGTGTCAGCAGGCGCAACTTGATCGGCATAGCTTTTCGCCTCGAGTGCATTACCCACGACACCTTCACATCCTCGAGGAAGTTTCGCTTCACTCCCCGGTCGCACCAGTGCGCGAACCCGGTGACCCCGTTCGAGCAGTGCGCCGATTAGAGCAGTACCGATATAGCCGGTGCCCCCGGCCACGAAGACCAAGCGTGAGATCATCCTAGGTTGGGTACGCAGAGCCCGCGCACTTGGATGGTGCGACCGAAAGATGAGTGCCCGGGGGAGCTATTTCCCTTCGTAATCGATACGCCACACCGAGCCTGAACCGTCGTCACTTACCAGCAGCGTCCCATCGGCAGCCACAGTAACACCGACCGGACGTCCCCACACTTGGCCTGCGGCAGTGACAAATCCGGTTAGAAAATCTTCATATTCGCCGGTTGCTTTGCCTTCCTGGTGGAGGGGGATACGGATCACTTCATAGCCGGTCCGGTTGGCTCGATTCCAAGATCCATGCAAGGCAAGAAACATGTCGCCCCGGTACTGCTTGGGAAACTGCGTACCCTGATAAAAGGCGAAACCCAAGGGTGCGCTGTGCGGCTGGATAAGAACGTCAGGAGCAATCAGGTTGCTGCGCCAGTCAGGATGGCTGTCTTTTAACCTTGGGTCCTGATGCCCTCCCATGTAATACCAAGGCCAGCCATAAAATCCTCCCTCTTCGAGATGGGTAGTGTAATCCGGAACCAAGTCATCACCGAGAGCATCTCGTTCATTCACTGCTGTCCAGAGTTTGTGGGTAGTGGGTTCAAAGGCCAAGCCTACGGGGTTGCGCGTGCCAAAGGCAAAAACCCGTAACCCGGATCCATCAGGATTGTATTCGAGCACGTTCGCGCGATGAAATTCGGAGTGATGTTGATCCGGGTCATCGACATTCGAACCCGACCCAACGGAGACATACATTTTCTTGCTGTCAGGGGAGAATACGACATCGCGCGTCCAGTGCCCGCGAGCATGCGCCGCGCCGGGAAAAATTTCGGCCACCACGATTTCTGGAGCGGAACGGGCCGTGGCATCGCCGTTGTGGTAGGAAAAGCGCTTAATCTGGTCGGTGTCTCCGACATAGATCCACTCTGGGCTTGGTCCAACCGGATAAAAGGCAATGCCAAAGGGTCGCTTCAAGCCGCTGGCGAAGGTCGATATCCGCTCAGGCTTGCCTTGTTTCAGACCGTGAAGTACGAGGATCTCGCCTTTGCTGCTTTCAGCAAGAAATATGTCCCCGTTTGGCGCGGTACGCAGCTCTCGCGGTTCGTCAAAGCCACTGGCAAACAAATTCACCGTGAAACCAGACGGAACTTTCGGAATCGCGCCCGCTGGTCGAGGGAATGGCTGAGCGAAATTGTTCGCCGATTTTGTGCTATTGGGCGGCGGCAAGTCCTTTATCGTAATTCTGTGCACCGTGCCCGGGCTTTCACCGTGATAGTCGTAAAATGGCGAACCGGCTTCTTCCGCGTACACGCTGGCCAAAAGCAAAAGCAGAAGGGCGAATCTTCCCCCCTTCGGCCGCTTCCTGGGTGACATGTTTGACCTTTGCGGAACGGCCGACCCAGGTTCCCTCCAGGCGCCTATCCAGTTCTTCAAATTTGTCTTTGCCGCCTGCTTAGCCATGCCAGAGTTAGTCGGTGTTCGTAAGCGTGCAGAGAAGCATACCCGCATTCGGAAGCGAGTGTTGCACTGGCATCGAGCTATGCAGCGCTCTCGCCCTCTTCGTCGGGATCAGGAAGCGAAGACGGAGGGTCGCTGGCGGGGAAGCTGTCGGCAATGGTTTTATCCAGCCCGCTCTGTTCCTCATCTTCTTCTGGTTTGGAACGGGGGGCTTCGGAATGTTCAGATCCTTGCGTGTTGAAGGCTCTCATGGCTCTCCTCGTATTGGATCTGGGTTAGATGTGGAGAATGGGGAATGGGTGAACTTGCAGGTGTTACATTGCTGGAGCGCAATTGAGGCGAATAGCTAGAGACAAAAAAATCGCGATGGAACCTGAGGGCTTTGACTCAAGCCTAGCGCTTCGCCTCGGTGTTTGCTGTCGGCGAACCGCTGGCCGCAGTAGTGTTCTGGTCGGCAGGTTTGTCTTTCATGCCTTCCTTCAACGCGCGGAAGCCTTCCCCAATGCCCTTGCCCAATTCGGGCAGCTTCTTCGGCCCAAAGATCAGTAGGGCGATGAAGAAGATGACGAGCAAATGCATGGGTTGAAATAGGCCTTCCATAATGAGCCTCCGCAGAGCTACTACTAAACCTTACTGGAGCCACCAGACACCAGTCAACTGGCCGACCCCTGGCCTAACTCGCCAGAACTGGGCTGAATTGCCCAAGCCCCCCCTGTCCCATTAATCCGGACGTCCCATTACTTACGTGACCTAGCCCGGATTACTCGAAGGTTCTATTGTGCAGGCAGTCTCTAGCGATTCTCAAATGGGTGCCCGATTGCGCAGTAAAGCCTTTATCTTACTTCTTTTAGCGGTTGTTCCGTATGCCTATGCCGGGAGCCCCCCGACCGCCGACTGCAACCACCTTCTCGCTTGGAGTATGGCGGGAGTTTCAAGTCAGAAACTGATTGCAACGCTCACACATCGCCACATGCTCCTCCGTGTCGGGCCTATGGCCGACAAGCAATTGCGCTCAGCGGGATTCCGTGAACTCGCGGACTTTCTCGAGCGAAAAGAGTCGCTCGGTCCAAGCAGCTGTGCACTGTCTCTGCTCCAGGCGGCCAGCCTGATGCGGCAAAAAAACTATGAGGCAGCCGAAGAGGTAATGGAGGTGCTAGTGGAGAAAGACACGGCCAATGGGGCCCTTCATTTCCTGCTCGCCTACTTAAAACAGCAAGAGGGCGACTGGAACGGTGCCTTTGACGAGTACAGCAGCTCCAAAGAGCGGGAACCAGAATTCCCCGAGGTGCACAATCGCTTGGCCCTGGTCTTCTATCAGGCAGATGACGGAGATAATGCCATCGGTGAGGCCCGTACCGCTTTGAGCATGGATTTTGACGATGGCGAGGCTTACCGCATGCTGGGGCTCGGACACTACGCCAACGAGCAGTACGTGCCGGCTCTGAATGCACTCCAGGAATCGCTTAAGCGGGATCCCAAAAATGCCGATGTTTACTGCGAAATGGGGCTGGTCGAACGCGACCAAGGATCGGTGGCCAAGGCGATTGAGTACCTCCGCAAGGCCATCGCGCTGAAACCCAGCCTTTGGCAGGCTCATAGCAGCCTGGGAGGGTTGCTAGGAGAGCAGGATCGTTTTGCCGAAGCCATCAGCGAATTGCAGCAAGCCAAGCGATGGGCGGTGAATGAACCTTCCGTGCGGGAAACCCTTGCCGGCGTGTACTACCGCAAGGGTGACTACGATCGGGCTATCTCCGAATACCGTGAGCTTTTCCGAACCAGTCCCACATGGCGCAAGGGACATGATTCGCTGGCTCGCGCCTACATGGCAAAAAATCAATACGGGTTGGCCGTCACCGAGCTGAAAATCGCCATCGAGCAGAACCCCGCCAATGCGGGAGAACACCGTGCCCTCGGCCAACTGTTGCTGGTTTCCGATCAGCCACACGAGGCGATACGCGAACTGCGCATTGCCGTCGAACTGGATCCGGATTCGGCGCCTTCCCATTACGACCTAGGGACGGCGTTACTCGAGTCCGAGCAACTTCCTGCGGCGCTTGAGGAGTTCCGGCAAGCCGTACGCCTGGATCCTTCTGCTGCGCACCATTTTGCTCTGGCCGCCTGTTTGGTAAATATGGGGCGCGACGACGAAGCCCTGGAGGAAATGGAAATCGCCGCCCGCCTGGATCCGAGCAAGGAGCTCTATCATGCGCGTAAGGAAGAACTCCTGCGGCTCATGAGGTCGACCGCTCGCTAGTGCCGATTTCAGAAGTGAGGCTGTTCAGTCGCGTATCGAAAGCGAAGAACGGGAGAGAAGGCAATGGTCAGCTTAAATTCGTCGATAGGCAGCGGCGGTTCCTACGGCACCGCTCCCCGAACCCAGAGAATTGAGAATGGCGCGGTGGCGCCTCCTGACATATTGAATGGCTGCGCCTTGGGCGCGCGGCGCATCGGCTATGGCCTGCCCTGCGCTCAATGTAAGACCTATTACGCCGCCGACTTAGCCGAATGCCCGCTCTGCAAGAGCCCTCAACGAGTTTCGCCGATTGAGACCCTCGAAACCGATCCGGCGATTCTCACTCAAGCAGAGACCGTTCCCGATATCGACCGATTGGAACAAGAGCGAGAGCGGTTTTTGCGCGAATTTAATTCCCAGCAGATGACCATGACCCTGCCGCTTGAGTTGCCTACTCTCGCTCATTGCAATCGTCCAGAAAGCCATCCCATTACGCCAGCCCCCGCGGTTGTGTGCCAGGGCTGCTACGAGTACCTTCAGGAGCGGGTCGACGTGCTCGAGGCGGCCATGCACATTGACATCAAAGAGGCGGCCCAGATTGTCTATGACGCGGTGTGGGCTGATCCCTCGGACCCCAGCAAAACCTACCAGAATGCGGCTCAGGCTCTGCTAACCGAATTGCGTCGTCGCTCGGGAGTGACGAACATTTTTGGGCCACTGCAGCCTCCCGTAAACTAAGAATAGCGGCAACGCATTCATTAGAGCTTGAAACGCAGAATGCCGAAGGCCCTGGGCACATGGAAATTGGGCTGCGGAGTGCCGGTCGGCTGCCAGGCCAGATAGCGTCGAGGTTCCCGCTTGCCTTCCACCCGATAGAAATTGACCCGCCAGGGAATCCCGGGATCAAATCGGGAAGTGAGTGCCCCGAGCGGAATGGCGAGTTCCGCCATCCACATTCTTTGCCGCTCATCGATGTGTACAGATCGAGTCAATCCGCTTTTGAGATCGCGTCGCCCGAGTGGGGAGATATGCAAATCAATCCACATGCCGTTGGGTGCAATTTCAAACTCCGCGTATGAGCCATCCGGCTGTGCCACATCTCGGAAACCCTCGCCATCGAGCGGGCACGGTTGGACAAAAGCCTCGGCCACATCTCGATCCCAGAGATGGTCGCGCCGACCATTCGCATCCGAGTCCTCAAACACGAAGAGTTCGCGATAACGGCATTCAAAGCGCAAGTAAAGAGTGCCAGCTTGGTGTTCTGAAACCAAGAATTCGTCGGTGGTCGTATCACCGGGAGAGGGCTCAAACCATAACGCTTGAACCTGGGTTTCGAGTTCGGGATCAGGTTGGTGGCCCTGCCAATCGGTCG
>JAFAPG010000090.1 GCA_019247235.1 Acidobacteriota bacterium | reverse complement strand
CACCCCAAAACCGTGCGAACCATGGGCCTACGAATATCGGCCTCGATGAGCAAGATCTTCTCTCCAGAGCTTGCCAGACACGTACATAGGTTCAAGGATGTAAGTGTCTTGCCGTCGCCCTGTGACGGACTAGTAATCAGTAAAACGCCACCATTGGGGGAGCGTTGGCTCAATGTCCTGCGCAGAAGACGAAACTGTTCTGCGCCGAGTCCCTCGGGATCGGTTCGAAAAATCAGTCGGGACTCCTCTCGAAGGAGCGGCTTAAGATGTCGGAAGCCGTTTGCGGATTCGGGTGGCGCTGGCTTTCGCTGCTTCAAGGCTGCAGCTTCGAGTTGTAGCCCTTTTGCATTATTCATGAGTGCTTACCTTGGGACTTTCCCAAATGCCCAGCATGGATTCACCGTGAGCAATGGTCGGGTGGTTTTTATTATGGATTGTGACGAATACTCCAGACCACGGTGGTAATTGCGACGCAAAGTAACAGGCAAATTGCCGACGAGAAGATGGCGAATCGCCGAGCTCGTTGCGAGTCGGCGGCGACCTCGATCCTTGGAATCAGTCCGATGATTGATACTCCGGTGGGAAGCAGAGATTTCAAGTCCGTCTCCGTTTTTACCGAAGGATCAAGCATATTCTTCACGACTATCCCCAGGATGGAGAGTCCGAGAGCAACAAAAGCAGAAATGGGAATCAGTAGCGCTCGATTCGGTTTAACCGGTTTTTGTGGCGCCTGGGCAAAGTCGAGGACCATGAATCGTTCGCCTTTCTGCTTTTGCTCCAGATCTGCAGCCATGCCGATATTGAAGGTTGAGTCGAGTAGGTCCTGATAATGTTTTTTTGAAGTCTCGTAGTTTCGAGTGAGCTCCACCAGCTGCTCCTCGCGAAGAGGAGCAGCGGCAATCTTCTGGCGATAGGTGGCAATTTCCGATTCCAGCTGGATCTGCTCGCTTGCCCGTCTCTGCAATTCCTTATCAATCAGATCCAGACGCACTGCCACCGGAGAGGCCTCGTCTTTCGTCTTATTACCCTCGTCGGGGGAGGGATCGGGCGGAAGGCTCGCAAGTCGGGTATCGATTTCCGCGAGACGACGCGTTGCTCGAATCACGTCGGGATGGCGAACGGAATAGTTTTCGCGCAGCTGTTGTATGGAGGTTTCGACCTCACGTTTCTCCAACTCGAGGCGCCCACGGTCTGTGAGCTCAACGTTCGGGGTACCGCTCACCGCGGTCGCCGGATCAAGCGAATGCTTCAGCAGAATTCGTTGTTCGTCTAACCTGTTCATGGCGTCGACGTTCGCTTCCAAAGCCGTGCGGAGCCCGGCCAGGGCTTGTAGATTGCTGGTCTCCTGGTCCGGAGTCTCGCCTAGATGTTTCATCTTGAATTCCCGAAGCGCCTCCTCCTGCTTCTGGAGATTCTGCTTGGCAACTTCCAACTCAGAAGAGAGAAAGTCCTGAGTTCCATTTACCTGTTGTACCCGGCTGCTCACGTTCCAGCGAATAAAGCTCGAGGCCAACTCATTCGCCACTTTTGCTACCAGCTGAGGATCCGTACCCGTATAGGAGAGCGTAAATGTGCTCAACTCTGGTCCCGACCCCTGCTTGACCTGGATACCGATGTCGTCGCGCATTTTCTCAATGATCTCTTCCGGGGACTGAGATTTTCGTCGCTCTTTGTACAGGTCGAACTTCCTGATAACTTCCTCGAGCCGAGTCCTGCTGAGAACTTGTTGCGTAATGATATTGAGCCGTGAAGAGGGGTCGGCGCTGACGGCTGGGCTGACATACTTCTCGGGAACTTGCTGAGGATTTACCAAGATGGTCGTGGTGCCTTCGTATTGGCTGCGCCATTTTGCGATTGCGAGCGTAAAAAGCAGAGTCAGGGCGAACGTGCTGATCAGGACCTGCCACCGGTAGTGAACCACCAAGCGCCAGTATGCCAGCGCTTCTAGAATTCCCTGCTCTTGAGACGCCGATGCCATGAACAACCTCTCCGAGGTACTTGTTGAAATCAAACTCTATGCTTGCAGAAATTGGTAAATACGCTATCTACCCAGTGGGCGAGTAATGCCGTAGGAGAGGGTAATCCAACCACGGTTGGCGTTCGCTGTTCCTAGGCCGTTCGGGTATCTTTGTCCCTCTCGAGCATACCCCAACTTGGCAGTTAAATTTTTGACCAATGGTTGTTCAAACTGCACAGTTACTAAGGTGCTGAAAGAATTTTCGCCAGTTGAAAGAAGGTCGCCTCGTGAATGGGTGAGGCCAAACTCCAGTTCTCGACGCTTGCCCACGGGTCGCCATAACTCAAGATTCTCAATCTGCGCAATGGTCGGCGAAGACAGGCCGCCGCCATCACTAATACCGCGGAAGAACTCGGCGAGTGCGCCGATCTGTTTCCCCTGCCAAATGAAACTTCCTCCCCCCGCCGGAATCCACCGTTGGTTTCGGGTAAAAATCGGAGGCGCGTCTAAGTGCTCGGGTCCAGCAAACAAGGAAAGCGTGATGCTCCTGGTGGGGTTGAATCCATATAGGAGCATGGCCCCGTCAACCCTTACGCTTGGTTGCGTTTGGGTATCAAGTTCCTCGCTACGTAACATCACTCCGCCCCAATGCTTGGCCGAGAGTTGGTGATTGTAAAAAATCTCGCCCGCGTAAGACTGATTGTCATAAAGGCCAAATGGAGCATCCTTTGGGACGCTAGGATAGTTCAGTCGCGAATAGATCCCACGAACTCCGAGCGTGCCGCCAGGGCTTGTTTGATCGCTCAATTCAACCAGATTGGAAGTCCATACCGTGCGCTGGTCAGCAGGAATGAAAAGAGCGTTATTGGGTTGCTCGATGAGCCCGATGCCGGAGCCGGACATGGGGGAATCGAAACCGCCAAACATACCCGTGGTGTTAGCAACTTCACTGCTACCTCGCAGGGTAAGGTGCGGAGCTAGACCGTAACTGAGGTCTAGTTGGAAGTCCTCTCCGGATCCATTTGCTGATTTTAATTGGCGGTTGTTAACCACCATCCCTACCAGCCACGCATCCCAATTCAAACGAGAAGCCGAGTGACGTATGTTCACATAAGGCAACAGCACTTGGCTCACGTTGCTGTGTTTGTCCGTAGTACTCCACAACGGGTTGTCATCGAACATAGTTTCAAAATCCACGCCCGTAGAAAACGAATTCGGACGCAGCGACTTGATGTTAAGTAACGGCCGCTGACCGTTGAGAGCAATGGGTTGCTCGCTTGCCCGCTCCGGGGGCGAGGTCACCGTTTCCTCCTGTGCACCGGCCTTTGAGGACGGCAGGGTCAGCACTATTAACAACAGTAGGAGTGTGCGATTGGTCATGGTCCGCTCAAGGCACGACGACAGTGTCGTGCGACTGCAGCCTGATGTTCTGATCGAGATGCTTGCCTTGGATTACATCCTTGTAATTGAAGGCAATCCGCAACTGAACACCGTCGTTCTGCCTACGAAGCACGTAAATGGATTTCTGTTTTGCAAAATCTCGAAATCCGCCGGCAATGGCAATTGCATCGAGGACAGTTGCTTGCTCGGTGAGAGGATAGGAACCGGGCCGGTCCACCTTGCCTAGGATATTGAAGCGTTGGCTGTGAATCTCTTGCACAATGACGCTCACAGCAGGTTCTGTCACGAAGGCCGACAACTTTGCGCTAATTTCTTCTTGAAGTTGTTTTGGAGTCTTGGTGCTTGCCTGCAGCTCACCGACCAGCGGAAGGGAGATCTTTCCATCGGGCCTGACCGTAACCGTGCGAGATATTTCCGCTTCTTTCCAAACGTTAACGGCGAGAACATCGTCGGACCCGATTAAGAAATTGCCCTGCAGGGCCGCGGGTTTCACTTCCGACCCAGGGCTTTGCTCCTCCGAAGCTTCGGCAGGCTCGAGCAGACGCGCCGTCTGGCTGTGAGATTGCGTATTGTCCGGTTGTGCTTGCGGCCAGCAAGGCACACTGATCAGTAGGACGAAAGTCGATAGCAGCATCGACTTGGGTACTGAGACGATCCTCTCGTAAGTGTTCATGGTTTCTTCCAGGTCAAGATTTTTCACGGCCAATTGTCTGCAAACTGTCTCCCACATGGTCTTGACCAAAGGGACAGCATCGAAACACAAGGCGCTCACACATCAGTGCATTTCCGTCGCCTCATATCATTCACTTCCAGTTTCCACAAGCTTAGATCTTTCGGCTGTTGCGCTGCGATCGGGTCGACATAGTCTCGGAGCGACCCAAGCCATTTAGATTTCGAAAGCCCGGAATCCGCCAATCCAGTCGACCTACAGGCTAGACCTGACATCGTTCGACTCTAGCCAGGGGTCCCAATACCCGTGGATCAAGCCCGGCCTACCCGGGGTCTGTTCGATTGCAATGCGAACGACTCGAATTGTTACCGAACGGCATCGGCCGCCACCTTGAGAAGTTGGGCTTTGACCTGTGAGCTCTGCCCAGCCGCCAGGCTGACCTCAGCTTCGAATGTGCGATAACCCGGCAACTGAATCCTGATCCGGTGAATGCCGGAATTGAGGGGCAGGGAATGCATCGTCCCGCCGAATTCGCTCGCTCGGCCGAGGTATTTGTCATCGATCATTACCGCGGCACGTCCGGGATGTACTCTGAAATTGAGCGAGCTGGTGACCAAAACAGGTGTTGTCGGGGGCGTAGGAAGCATATTGACTTGTATAGTTTGTATCTGATTGGCTTCGACCACGACAGCTGTGGTCAAGTCCTGGCAGCCGAATTGACGCACGGAGATCTCATGCTCGCCAGGGGGCAAGAGGACTTTCCTCCTTCCATGGAGCTCTTTTAGCGATCCCAGGTATTTCTCGTCGACCCACACTCCTGAGTCTCTGTCCTGCGAGGTGCCACCATGGAAACGGATCTCGCCCAAAGTCTGGGCTGTTTGTGCAGACGCTCCAACCACAAAGATGTAACAGCCTGCGAGCACGGCTGTCTTGGCCAGGAACTCTCGCATCCTTCGAGTGCTGTTTCGCCGAATATGCACTGGTTGAATCGTCGGGCTTTAAATCACGAAATTCTGCGACAGGGGTTGCTTAGGCGGACTGCCCCTCCAAGCTCGTTGCATGGACGGAGTGAAATTTCCGCTGAGCGCATAAAACTACATCGCCTCGAGGTCGTACCCTTTAATACTGATGGAAAGGGACCTTTGGATGGCGTCTATCGAAACCACTAGACGGTCCTCCCCGTCGCGGCGTAGTAGGATGCCCTCCAAACCGTCAATGGCACCACCGCGGATTCTCACACGCTGACCGGTTTTCAGGAACGGGTACGAGTTCCAGGGCACGTCTCCGCTGACGAGAGTCCTAACCGACTCGATTTCCGTGTCGGGGATTGCTGTACCTGTCGGGGAGGAGCCAACAAAGCGAACCACCCCGTGAGTACGCAAAACCTCTACTCGGCCCTCGTTTGACTCCACGGCCCGAACGAAAACGTAACCAGGAAATAAAGGAACTTCCACACGTTTTCGCCGGTCGCTCCAGCGATGGCTCTCGACCACTATCGGCAGAAAGTGAGATAAACCGCGTGTTTCCAACTGGTGGGCCACGAGCTTCTCATGGCGGGAGCGGGTCTGAACCGCATACCAGGGAAGCTCTTGGTGGGTAGGATGAGGGTGAATGCAGCTTTTGGAATTGACCGGGTTGCTCATAGCTCCGCCCTTTGGGTCACATTTGGGTTCCCCGCTGAACTAACGCAGCACTCTTGGGGGAGGAGAAGAGCAACGCCAGTTATGGCGACGAATGTATCAAGTTTGGAAAGTACTGCAAGATGCAGGAACTCTCACCCTATTCAGGCCCATCCACGGTTGAGAAAGCATTCTCTGGTCTTTAGAGACGATCAGATAGGAGAACACAGCCATGAGCTAGAGACTAATTTCTCACACACTAACGGCTGTGCAAAATTGTGCGCTCTAAATCGCCTTCAGTTTGGATGGGATATCAGTGTACTGGCGCCTGGCTTGAAACCAATGGCTTTTCTGCCGCTTGAGCAACAGCCGTCACTTTTTTTGTCCGCGATCGGAGCGCAAAAATAATAGACAATCACGTTGCATGCTTTCGCATTTTGCTATTGTTAACCAGCATTTTACTGTTGAAACTCTTTGATAATGTCCCCTTCATAACTCAATAGAAATGTCCCCTTAAACTGAGACCTCCAGCCAGGGAGGTCTTGTTGAACAGGACGGCTATGAACACTCGTGAGCTGGAGCGAGTGGAGGTAATGGGACGAGTCGCCA
>JAFAPG010000917.1 GCA_019247235.1 Acidobacteriota bacterium | reverse complement strand
CGGAACCGTGTCCACCATGGGCTCGAGGATTGCCAATTGCGTCCAGTCCCTTCCATTCAAAGGCAGATCTCGAACCGTTATAGGATCAACGTTCCCGGTGATAGCGGAGGTGGACAGATCCACGGTCGGTGCCGATTGTTTAATGACGAAGGTCTCATTCACTTCGCCCTTACGGAGGGTCAAATTCAAGAGCCCTGTCGAGCCCACCGCCAGGCTGATGCCGTCCTCGACTGCGGTGGAGAAGTTCGGAGCCGACGCAGTAACGTGGTAGATGCCGGGTAGCAGGTTCGGCGCAGCGTAACTGCCATCGGCCTTGGTGGTGAGTTCTCGACTGACGCCGGTGGCGACATTCTTGACGACAACTGTGGCGTTGCTGACCGGCGTTTCCGCTTCGTCATGCACCACACCCGAGAGAGTTGCGCCCGATACCTGAGCAAGCAGCGGGTGAACATGCTGAATGAATAAAAGCGCGAACACTGTCGCCAACGCAATAAATTTAGGCACACGCAAGGACATCCCACCCTCCGCCATTTTGTTTGAATTCTTTCCGGTCAGAATTTGAAGTCCAATGTCTTCTTGGTTTCTTCCGGGCCGCTCGAATACTTCCATTGTTTGACCGCTTCTTCGACGGCTTGAACCAAAATCGGATTGCCCCCGAGAGTGACTACCGATTTGACTGTGCCCTCGGTCGCGATTGTGATTTCGACTCTGACCGTGCCCTGCAGACTGAGCTTTTTTGCGATCGCCGGGTATTCAGGATCAACTTTCTTGATTAATTTGCGATCCTGTTCCGCCCCGGTGCCCACAGCCATCGCCAGTAAAAGAATGCAGAGCCAGCTGGCATAGGAAAAAGAACCGGCCGGCTTAGTGGACGCCGATTTTCTGTCTTCCTGCTTGTTTGAGCGAGCGAAATTGAGACTTAGTCCCATCAAAAGCCCTTAGATCAGATTGCATCTCCGGCATGGCAGGTCGGCGCCGCCGCGTTGCAACCAGGACCCTCTGGGCAATCTACGGAGAGCCTCGCGCTGAAGCAATGCGAATGTCAGTCGAGACATTACTGCGGTAATCGAGCACGGGGTGACTTTTGGTCCAAGACTCACAATTGGTCACAGGCAGAGCCGCTCACGGAGGAAACTCGCATGCGGCTAAGCACTAAGAAAAAGCGCGCGAAGTTCGCGGCTATCTCGGGGTATTAGGAAGAGAGATCGAAGCCTCAGTCCACCGCAGCAGCATCCGAACGAGGCTTCACCGTGATCCGTTCCACTCGGTTGCCAATATGGCGGGTAGACGCCATTACTATTTGATGACCGGTAGATCGATGAAGCTCTCCTGTCCTGGCGCGTGATAGACGCGCTGGATGGCTTTGCGGTACTCCTCCGGTTTCGCCCAGAAGATCGAGGGCACGAAGGTTTGCGGGTTGCGATCGTATAGCGGAAACCAACTGGACTGCACCTGTACCATGATGCGATGCCCGGGGAGGAACACGTGGTTTGCGTGCGGTAATGCGAATCGGTACAGAAAGGGCTTATTTGGAGTGATGGGCTTTGGCGCCGCCAGACTCTCACGATAACGGCCGCGAAAGATATCGGCGGCAATCATCAGTTGATATCCCCCCATTCCGGGATCTCCTGCCACTTCGTCGGGGTAGAGGTCGATCAGTTTCACCACCCAGTCAGAATCCGTTCCGCTGGTAGCGGCGAGGAGATTCGCCATAGGCTGGCCACTGATTTTAATCGGCTTCTTTAAAAACTCCGAAGTGAAGACAAGCACGTCCGGGCGCCCTGAAGCTTCCCTTTGATCATCCACCAGCCACTCGGACCAGCTCATATGCTCGCTGTAGCCAACCGGCTGAATCGGCCGCGCCCGAAAAGGCACCGGCTTGGCAGGATCGGAGACATATTCATCAAATTCTCCCTCGCCGCCCTGGGGAGCGGAAAAGCTCAACCCGAGGCCGCTGACTAGATATAGGGGCGTCGCTTGGGGAGAGCAACCGGTGTCGCACCCGGAAGGCCATGACGGCAATCGGCGCCAAACGTTGCTGCCGGTTTCAAATGCCGTTACCGGAGCGATGTCAAGCGGCGGAGCATCATCTTTGAGAAAGTGAGCAAGGAAGGGCGCGAGGATTTGCCGCCGGAAATAAAGGCCGGTATCGCTCTCGAAGTTAAGCGCTCCCAGCCGGCTTCCATCCCCAATCTCCTGCCCGTGATGCCATGGGCCCATGACTAGGAATACCTTGTCGTTATTCACGTCCTTTGGCTTGAGGGCTTTGTAAATCGCCGGAGCGCCGTAGATGTCTTCCTGGTCCCAAAGACTATGTACCAACATTACTGGAACCTGAAGCGGCTGTGCCGCCAAGATCTTGTCCATCGCTTGATCCTGCCAAAACCCGTCATAGGCGGGGTGCGCCAATAGCTTCTGCCAAAAGCCTACTTGCTCGAGACCGTGGCGACGACCCAGTTCGCCGGCGGCAGCTTCCATATACAAATCGTAATCATCAAAATGACCCGTCCACCACATCTCCTCGTTGCTGCGCGTGGCTTCCTGCTCATAAACATAAGGCATGTTCTGCTGGCGAAAAGCTCCGTTGTGAAACCAATCGTCTCCCATCCAGCCGTCCACCATGGGGTTCATCGGAACCGAAACGCGAAGAGCGGGATGAGGATGGACTAGCGCCATTAAAGGAAGAAAGCCGTCGTAGGAGATGCCCAAAATGCCTACTTTGCCATTGCTTTCAGGAATGTTCTTAATCAGCCAATCAATGGAATCATAGGTGTCGGTGGATTCATCGACGGGCGTTGGATTCTGAGCTCCATGCAGCGGGCGAGTCATGACATAATCGCCTTCGGAGTGGTACTTACCTCGTATATCTTGCACGACCCGGATGTAAGATCCTTCGACAACGACCTCAGTGGCATTGTCGTATCCCCAAAGGACAGGGCCAAGGTGCGAGCTGTGGGTATGGCCGGTTAAAGCGTTGGCATCGTAAGGAGTGCGCGTCAGCAAAATCGCAGCATGAGTTGCGCCTTTTGGCACCAATATCACGGTATGCAGCCTTACCCCGTCCCGCATGGGAATCATTACCTCGCGCCGGGCAAAGTCCCAGCTCTCGGTCTTTGGTTCAATTCTGGTAGGCGTTTCCGTGGGAAAGTCTGGATATTTGGGTGGGTTGACGTTCTGCGCCAGCAACCCGCGGGGCGATATCAGGCAGAGATAGGCACAGACCATCCACATCCACAATCGGTTCTTTGCTTTCATGCGAAGCCTCGGTCAGAACCGCAGAATTATAGACCAAGGTTTCGGGGCGGACCGATCATGCGAAGGTTTTCGGACGTGTTCTCGAGGGGGGGAGGATCGAACGACCTTCTTGAGCGCCCATCTCTGAGATCAGGGCTGCAGCGACGCGCGCTTCACCTTGCCGTTTGTCAGAGGAGTCTCGAGCGATTTGCGAAATGGAGGCACAACCAGAGCTTGATCGACGCCGGGAGTATTGTAGTTTGCCAGAATATCTTCGGCGCGTTTTGCTCGTACCACATCTTTGGTTCGCCGGCAGGCGACGACCAGGCGTTTGAGCGACCAGGGATTATCCGCGTCTTCCTCAAGGTGGGGAATCGATTGTTTGTACATGTGGGCGAAAAATAAACACGCGCCAGCCGCTCCCTGATAGGAGGACTCAATCACTTTGTCGCTTGACCCTTCCGATAGGGAAGCCAAACTGGCCAAGGCACGATCGGCCGTCTGCTTGTCCCCGGTCTTCAGGCCTACTTCGATGCGAGTGCGCAAGATCTCGGCCGCCTCCTGTTGAATCGACGTAGGCGAGGCGTGGGTCCTTACATGGAGCGCAGTATCGGCTTTATTTAACAAAGCCAGCGCTTGTTCCGGTTGTGGTTCAAAGATTGCCATTTGCCGGTAGATGTCAGCTTCGACTTGGCTCATGCCTTGTCGATGAGCGCCATCGGCAATGGTTTGAAAGGCGCGACGCGCACCTTCGAAATCTCCTTCGCGCAGATAGGTGCTGGCCTCATTGGTTCGCCACTGGATTTGGCTCAGAATAGGAATGGCGGGAAAGTTAGCGAATGTCGTGTCGTAGGCTCGGCGTGCCCTCGGTTCTTCTCCCATCAAGAAGTAGGTGTCGGCGATGCCAAATTGCGAGGAATAGAATCGCGGACTAATGGCGAGAGCCGCTTGGTAGTGCTTGAGGGCCTCGTCGTAGCGACCGGCCATCCGCAACAGCTCGGCGTAGGAGTCCTGTGGGTTTGGCTCCGCCGGCAGCAGCGCTACATACTTGTCCATTAAACGAAAGGCCTTGTCGAACTTACGCATATTCGCGTAGGTGTAGGCGGCATTGTTGATCAATCCGGGAGAGTCCGAAATTCCTGAGCTTTCATAAACTTCCGCGGCGCGTTCGTACTGCGTCTGCGACATCAGCCAGAAGTTAGCCAGAAACACCAACCAGCGGTCATGCGGATACTGTCGAAGCACCTCGTTCATGTTCATGATGGCCGGTATGAGTTTGTGATCGGCTGCGTTTTCAAACCAGTCGATGACGGTTTGTTCAGCCGGACTGGCATGCTTGCGGGTAGCAAAAGCCTTTTGTTGCTGCTCGACCTGCTCGCGAGGGTCGAGACTAATCTGCGCGAGGATCTGGTGGCCCATGGCGAAATTCGGGTCAAGCTTGACCACCTTGCGCATCACAGCGATAGCCTTGTCCTGCTGGACGGTATCGGCGTCGAGCTTATAGGCGAGCTCAACCAGCGCTCGGACCTTATTCGACTTGGTCGTAAGCGGCATGGCAACGCCTGGCGCGACGCTGTCCGCCCAGGTTACGGATGAAAACGCCCCGATGAATAGCAGGACCAAGCCAGTGAACTTCATCGACTAGTTTCCTCGCAACAGATAGCCCTGCTCGACCGGCAACTTTCCATCGATCTTGATCACCGTCACATCCTTGGTGAGGGCGTAAAGGTCCACAACTCCGATTGATCCATGATTGGCGGCTATGAAATGAATCACGGCTTCATCGGAGGGAGCAATCAGAATGGATGTTTTGTGGGCCTGCAAAAAGGCTTGGGCCTGCTGCAAGCTCATATTCAAGAGCTTCGCAAGCACCAACTCCATGTCCGCGTTTGAAAGCTCCCTCATCACCACCATGCTCACGGGCTTTCCATCCGGCCAATTGTGGGTGTGCAAATCGAAGATCTTTATCAGCTCCGCGGAGGTGAGATTGGTCG
>JAFAPG010000503.1 GCA_019247235.1 Acidobacteriota bacterium | reverse complement strand
ACATGCCAACGAAACGTTGCTTCGCCTGGAACACACCCCGAAACTGGTGATTGCCGCCCTCAATGGTCACGCCGTTGGCGGAGGCCTAGAAATCGCCATGGCAGCCGACATTCGTGTTGCGCGAAAGGACGGAGGGAAAATGGGGCTGCCGGAGGTCAATTTAGGGGTCCTTCCCGGCACCGGCGGAACCCAGCGCTTGGCGCGCCTGGTTGGTAAAAGCAAAGCCATCGAGTTGATGGTTGGGGGGAAGACGTACGGCTTTGAACAGGGCCTCGAGCTTGGCATCGTCAACCAGATTTTCCCTCCGGACAACTTCAAGCAAAACATTCTCGAATACGCTGGTCAGTTCTGTCCGCCTAATAAGGCGGCCTACGCCGTCGGACGGATCAAACGTGCCGTACAGACGGGGTGGGAGATTCCGCTTGAGTCGGGGTTGGCTCTGGAACGCGAAAATCAACAACTTCTGTTTGAGAGCGAAGACGCGAGAGAAGGATTACGTGCCTACTTAGATAAAAGGGCTGCGGAATTCAGGGCCAAGTAACTTCCGGCTACACCATGATGACAGCAGCGGGACGAGAATTTGAGCGCCTTAGCTTGACCCTGGAGGGACAAGTCGCTCATATCACCCTCGACCATCCGCCGTTGAATGTCATTGACCTCAGAATGATGACCGAGCTTTCTTCGGCACTGGCGCAAATAGCCACTCAGCCGCAGATCTTGGTGATCATTTTGTGGGGAGCAGGAGGATCGTTTAGCGCGGGCGTAGATGTGGCGGCGCACGCTCCCGGAAACGTGGCTGCCATGCTTACCACGTTTCACGCCGTGATCCGTGGTCTAATTGGCTCAGACAAGCTGAGTATTGCGGCCGTTCACGGGCATTGCTTAGGCGGCGGCGCCGAGCTGGCTATGGTATGCGACCTGGTTTACACAACCGCGGACGCCTGCTGGGGCTTCCCTGAGATCCAACTGGGATGTTTTCCCCCGGTTGCGGCAACTGCCTTATCAACTCTGGTTGGACACAAAAGAGCAGCCGAATTGATCCTTACCGGCCGTACCTTTAGCGGACTCGATGCCCGAAATCTTGGGCTGGCAAATGAGGCGCTACCCATCGAAGAGCTTCGACAAAAAACTCTCGAGGCGGCAAGCCGCTTCGCTGAACTCAGCCCAATCGGTCTCTCCTTAGCCAAAAAAGCCATCTTTTTTTGGCATGGGCTCGAGTTTGATAAGGGCCTTCAACGGGCGGAGAAAATTTATCTTACCGAACTATTGAAAACCGAAGATGCGCGGGAAGGAATACGCGCGTTCTTAGACAAACGGAAACCACGGTGGGTGGGGCGCTAGTATGCCCGAGAACTGAGTCGAAAGCCATGTCGGCAAGCGGTTCGAATACCTCGGAGTAAGGAGAAACCATGGACTATGAAATTGGTCCCGCGGAGGTGAAGAAAATCGGAGAGTCAGGAGAGGACTTTATTCTGGTGGATGTGCGGGAACCCTGGGAATTTCAGACCGCCCATATCGCCGGGGCGAAACTCATTCCCATCGACGAAATCCCGGCCCGTGCCCGTAAAGAACTCAATCCTGACCAGCACATCGTAGTCTATTGTCATCACGGGGTGCGTTCCTTGAACGCGACCGCCTGGCTGCGGCGCCAGGGATTTGAGAGGGCGCAATCCCTGTCGGGAGGCATCGACGCTTGGTCGCGAACCATCGACCCCACCGTGCCCCAGTACTGAGGTGAGTCCGAGTTCTGATGTCAGTCTTGCCTGGCCGGGGGAGAGACGATTGAGAGTAAACCGTGAATAAGCAACTGATTGCATTGTCTATTAACGGCTGTTCGTACGAGCTGGCCATCGCCGACAACGAGCTTTTGTTGGATGCGCTACGACGAAACTTACAAATGACAGGGTCGAAACGGGGCTGCGACGACTCCTCGTGCGGGGCATGCACGGTACTGATCGATGGTATTCCCATGTTGTCCTGCACACTGCTCGCACTCGCCTGTGGGGGCCGGGAGATCACGACCGTTGAAGGCGTGAGTGCTCGAGGCGCTCTGGCCGCCATCCAGAAAGCCTATGGCCAATGGGGTGGCGCGCAGTGTGGCTTCTGTACCCCCGGATTCATGATGACCCTCAAGCACTTGCTGGCCGTGAATCGCAATCCAACCGAGCAACAGATCCGCGAGGCATTGAGCAGCAATCTCTGCCGGTGCACGGGATATTCCCAGATGTACCAGGCTCTGAAAGCGGCAATTGAAGCTGAACAGACGGTAATGGCGGCTCGCTGATCCTGCTTATGCCGGCAAGGATTGCTTGCATCATGAGCAAAGGAAATGGACCGAGCGAGCGCCCTCAGTATTGTTCGAGCCGCGAGCGATAGGTGCAAACTAAATCAGCTTGTTGTGAGAGAGCAAAATCACGAACAATGGTCCTGGCTTCGGCCGCTGGCGGTGCCGGCCGGCGTGTAACAACCTGCGCGGTGCGGTGATCGGGATTTAACAACTTCATGAACGGCAGCAATGAGTTTTCGATCGTCGGCAAGTCAGTCCCCATGGTCGATGCGGCAAAGAAGACCACCGGGAGTGGCCAATACACGGACGACCTTTCGCTTCCCGGCATGCTCTATGGCAAAATCCTGCACTCTCCTTATCCCCACGCCCGCATAATCCGAGTAGATACCAGCAAAGCGGAAAAGCTCGCCGGAGTGGCCACAGTTGTGGTTGGCCAAGACGCGCCCAATCCCTATGGCATTCTGCCCGTGGGCCACGACGAACATGCCCTAGCCATCGACAAGGTTCGTTACGTAGGAGATAACGTAGCTTGTGTTGCCGCTTTTGACGAGGCCACGGCGGAAAAAGCCGTGGA
>JAFAPG010000620.1 GCA_019247235.1 Acidobacteriota bacterium | reverse complement strand
CGATGGCAAATTGATCCTGTTTCAAGGGGTAGTGTTCTCCCTTCCATGAACTGCTATGAGGAATTGGTGCCAAGGTCGAGTTACTGTCCATTCAAGAGCTTCTCCTCTGCATCAACAGCTATATTTGAGTTGTGAGCCTCTGTGATTTGGTATTCCCCATATTTGATAGTCAGGACTGCAGTGCCAAAAATGCGCACCTTCGTCTCGCTCTCATTTGACTCAGGCAGCCAAAAGCTGCCGATCTCCTGATAGCTACGCTTGAAGTCAGTCTTCAGCGTCCACCACGAAGGATTGACTGCCGGCTCGCCTTGGACTTGGGCGATGGCATAAGCTTTCGCGTCGACCCAGAGGCGCCCTCGAAAGAGAAACTTGTTTTTATTTAGCGGGCGTGCCTCCAGCACGTAGAACTCATTCCCATCGATCTTCTGGTAATCAGTAAGTTGAAATGTATAGTTGTCAGGAGTAATAGCCGTGCGCTGCTGATTCTCTTCACGCAACGACTCCTGTTCCGCCTCAAGAAGCTTCTTAAATACTCGACCCCGAACGGTGCCCGATCCACTTTCCGACACGATCGTGAATACCTTCTTATTCGGCGCAGCGTACTCAACTCGAACGACCATGTCTGCCGTCTTGTGCGATAGGCAGTGACACTCGAGATGGTAGCTTCGAATACTGGTGTAGGTTTCGAGCGCACCAGCCCGCTGTTCGTTCATTTGCACGACGCGCTGCATGACTTCATCAGCACTCAATGGGGCCGACACGGTGGCCTGCTGTGCAACCGCCGGAATGCTGACTGCCAGCAAAGCCAACGTCAGCAGAAACCGGCCTGCGTGAAAGTTAAAACCTTGGGAAAACAGAATCATCATTTCCTTCTCCATGGGAAACAGAGGAAGCGACAACAAAGTTCATGCTCCGGAAGTCCGGCTTATGAGTCTTTGTCTCGAGTTCAGACGGTGACCTCCGCAGCGGAGTGAGCGTCCACTGCTCCTGATCTGTGGTTTTGGGCTTGCCTGAGTCGAAAAGATAAATCGTGCTCGCGAGAACCGGTCCGACGCGGACTTCACGGCGCGACACATCAGATTTTTCGAGAGTGTCGAAGAATCTCTGTGTCTCGAAGAATCGCCGGGATGGCTCAAGATCGATCATGTCTCCTTGCCGGGGTTGATAATGGCGGTCGTATAGAGGCACGACTTCAATGTCAGTGCGATCGCAGTTCGCTACGTAATAAGTCATGCTCATCGGCCTGGCGGTCGCCAGCCGCGTGCCTCCGTTTGCGCTGGAACAGACCTGCTGTGCTACTTCCCGTGTGTCGAACTCTGAAACCTCATCCTGCCCAAAATAACGAGCAAGATTCTTGCGGCCTCCACCAATTGAATTCAGATAAAAGGAGGTGTATGGAGCCCACGCGTGCAATGCGAGGAACGGCGCGGCAAACAGAGTGGCGGCAGCCAGCCCAGCGAACGCCGGCGATATTCTCTTTTCCCTCATGCGGTCCCAGGCCGCTTGCACTGCATAACCGCCAGCCAGAAAAAGAAATGGCAGCACCGGGAGTGAATAACGCACCCACTTTGCCCCAGAAACCGAAAGCCCCGCCAACTGCAGTACTCCGAAAGCAAGAAAAAAGCAGGATGCGAGAGTTCGACGCTCTCGCAGCAGCATGAAGCTTCCGGTAACCACCGCCACCAGAATTGGGATGGGTGTCTTGGTTAACAGAAGCCAGAAATAGTAGATCCAGGGAACTCCAGCAAACAGACGCGAGGGAAAGTTCATATAGAGCGTGCCGTCGAAGTCGTAACCAGTGTGCGTGACGCCATCATGGTGAAGCCAATGCAGGATCCCGCTGAAGTTACTCGGAAAGAGAACGACCGGGTTTACCAGAATGAAGGTGAGGAATATCACGAGGAAGAATCGTTTGTAGCTGAACCGCGAAGGATTGGGAGTAAGCCCCATTCTTCCGGCAAGAAACCAAGCCAGTGCATTCAAGCCAAGAAGGTGAAGAATGTATTGCGAAGCAAAAGCCAGTCCAAACCCAATGGCACTCAGGTCATACCATCGGCGAGCACTTTCGCCCGAGTCTGCCTGTTGGGCCCGGCAGTAGAAGTAGCAAGCCAGAAGCGTGAAGAAGGTGAGCGGCGTTTCCTCTTTGGCAAGCCGATTTAATGCAACCGCCAATGGCGAAACGGCCCAGAAGAAGCCCGCCGCGAATGACCCCACAAGCCCCATCATGCGTCGACAAAATAGAAAAAGGATTGCAGACGCCGCGGCGCCCAATAAAACGTTAGGAAACCGAAGCCAGCCTTCGGGGCTCATCGTGGGCCAGCCATGGAGCGTGGCCAGGCGGTTCCAGCGCTCGCCCGCAGCCAGACTGCTCCAGGTAAGCACCTTCAGCATCATCGGGTGCTCGCTGTTTACGCCCACAAAGTGTCCATGACGATATTCCTGAACCGCGGTCCACTTTGCCGACTCATCCTCAGACAGGCTGTTGAAGTCCAAGTGCTTGAACCGAATGGCAAACGCCAGGACCGCAAGCAGGAGTGCAATGGCGGCATCCCGATGCCAGCGCCAAGAACGATCTTGAACCTCATTCAACACAGACTCTACCGGTCCCATCGCGAGCGCCTTCGTATTCACGACTGCAACTCGGGTGCGATATCAATCCCACCTGCAACGTGCAGATCAAAGATCTCGGATATGGAATATGGTTTTCGTGCCGACGGGTTGAAGTACTGCCAGACTCCCAATTCGCCGAGGAGTCCGAGCGCTACCAACTGCAGGCCTAGCAGGACCAGGACTGCCGCAAAAACCAGTAGCAGTGCGTGTTGCTGCACGACATCGGTTCGATAGAGGACCTTCTCCATCAGAAGGCAGAACGCCAGGGCTAATCCGGTACTCATGTTGATCACGCCGAGCCGGCCAAAGAAGTGCAACGGACGCGACATATAGCGAAGAAGAAACCGGATAGTGAGCAGATCGAACATCACCCGGAAGGTGCGAGACAAGTTGTAATGCGATATCCCATGCTTTCGAGGCTTGTTTTGAATTGGGATTTCACAGATTGAGGCGTCGTATCCAGAAGCTAAAGCGGGTATAAACCGATGCATCTCGCCATAGAGCGGCAATTGAGAAAGCAGGTCGCGGCGGTACGCCTTAAATGTCGTTCCGAAATCGTGAATGTTAACTCCACTGAGCTTGGCCATAAGCCAGTTCGCACAACGGGAAGGAATCTTCCGCAGCAACAGGTTGTCAATGCGGTGCTTGCGCCAACCGCTGACGACCTCGTATCCCTCCTGTAGCTTCTCCAGAAACTTAGGAATTTCCGCCGGATCGTGCTGAAGGTCGCCGTCCATGGCGAGCACGTAGTCACATTTGCTGTTTGCAAACCCGGCCGCTAGGGCCGCGGTCTGACCAAAGTTTCGACGCAAGCGAACAACAGTGACGCCAGGGTCGATTGCGGCAAGATCCCTCAGTCGCTTGTGGGTAAGATCTGTGCTCCCATCGTCGACGAAGACAAACTGGTACTCCCAACCAACGTCGTCCATGACTGAGTGCAGCCGAGCATACAATTCGGTGACGTTGCCTTCCTCGTTGTGGAAAGGAACGACAATGGAGACGCTTTGTTTTGCAGTGAAGTCAGGCATGGTGGTGCACCTTTTTGCCTTGAGCCGAAGCAGAGCTCAGGAACGGCAAAATTACCAAAGCGATCCGAATCAACGCCCGCATGACTGTTCCTCCCTCGTCACGGAAAATGCAATACGCTATCCAAATCGACGGCAACGGGCATGATTTGTTTCAAAGCCTTGCAAAAACGAGAGATGCGATGAGTTCTAGAAGCATCTAGGTAGATGGCGCGATATCGCTGAGTTCGCTCGACTTGACACTTGTGCCCGTCACATGCCAAAGAAATGGCGCAGGACCGCATCGCCCGCGGCTTTCCGTGGCAGGTCAGAGAAGCGAAACGGAAAGGGCAGCCGAATTAATGCCGAGTCTTCAGACGATTAAATCCATTGTCCTTTCGGTATGCGCGGTGGTCTTGCGCGGTAACGCCCAGAGCTTTGTCTGAACAGTTCAACCTCGCCCCGACTGCTTGTCGCCTCCAGATGGAATCTCGATTGCAATAACCACGCACCGGAGCACAGCGTTTGCCGCGAATAGCAACCGGCACGGTCGTGCGTCCATGAGAATGGCAGCATGGGAGAGCTGGGTTCCGCTAAAACTCTTTAGGAGAGAAACATGTCGCGCTTTTATTATTCGTCGCTGCTCACCGCATCTGCTCTTGTTCTTGCCCTGGGCTCAACTCTTGCTAGTGCCCAGAGTGGCAAGCTGCATTTGCAGGTCACACCAAAACAGGCATATGTGTTGGTGGACGATCGGGCAATCAGTGAAGCCAGCAAGCATCCCTCTCTGCATCTTAGCGTGGGCGAACACAAGATCGAATTAGTGAACTATGGGTATACGCCGGTAACGCGCTCCGTCAACATCGAAGCAGGAAAAACCACGAATCTCGAAGTGAGTTTGCAGGCGGCGGGTGAGAAAGTCTCCGGGCAGTTCGGGGCAATCAGCATTAAAGGTGCAGATCGGGACGCGGTGTTGCTCAACGGAAAGACTCCGGACTTCTTTGTGGGACACGGTGATGAGTTCAACACAGATTTCTTATGGTGGAAACAGGAATTGGTAGTTCCGCCGGGTACTTACGAGGTGACAATCAAGAGTCAGGACAAAGACATCTGGTCGGGATCAGTTAACGTGGCAAAAGACGAACGTACCATCGTAGAAATTCCCCACGGCGTGACGAAGATGGTCGCTTGGTATCGCGGCGAAAAGCTGACGACAGTGCCAAGATTTAAGGCGGGCGTTGCCAGCGCAACTGTGGCCGTAGCCAAACCTACCGCAGCACTGGAGGCGAGCACTGAGCAGCTGAACTGTGGAGAGGTATCACAACTCAAGTGGACCTCGTCCGATGCGCCCCAAGTGGAAATCAGCCCGGTCGGAACGGTTGCTACTTCGGGGAAACAGTCAGTCCAGCCCACGCAAACAACGATTTATACACTCAACGCCAAAGGGCCAGGTGGGACTGCAGACTCGAGTGTCACGGTAAGTGTGAACACGGCTGTTCAAGCAGACCTGAAGCTGTCACCCTCTGTTATCCAGTACAAGCGGGTCGGCGACAAGGTAGTCGAAGATGATAGTGCGGCCCTCAGCTGGTCAGCCAGCAACGCCTCATCAGTTGCGATCGACTCACTGGGTGGAGTCGAGAACTCGGGCAGTCGTAATCTGACTGTCGCTCCGCAAAAGACGGATCCAGGGCCGGTGGATGAGACAGTCTCTTACACGTTGAAGGCGACCAACGATTGCGGTGGAACTCAAACACAGACTGTTGCCCTTCGCATTGTGGGATCGATTGAGCCGGGCGCTCTTTCGATGCGGAGCGTATTCTTCCCGACCGATCGACCACGAAGTGCTGGTTCGGAAGCCGCCCTGCTTTCGAGTGAGAAGGAGACGCTTACAACCGTTGCGGAGGAATTCAAGAAATATGTCGCCTATAAGAGTGATGCGCATCTCGTGCTCTCGGGACATGCCGATAAAAGGGGAGCTGAAAACTACAACAAGCTGCTCTCGCAACGGCGGGCGGAACTCGCGAAACAATTCTTGATCGAACAGGGAGTTCCCTCTGAAAACATCGAG
>JAFAPG010000455.1 GCA_019247235.1 Acidobacteriota bacterium | reverse complement strand
TCCTAAGTGCGGACGACATTTCCGCATTGACGCGCGCACGCGCTTAGCACAGCTGTTTGATGATGGACAGTATGAAGCCTTCGGCCAGAGCCTGATCTCGACCGACCCTCTGAAGTTTGTGGATCAAAAACCCTACTCGGAGCGGCTGCAGCGAGCGCAAGAAGAAACTGGCTTAAACGACGCCGTCATTAACGCCCGCGGCAAACTGAAGCAACGCCCAATCATTATCAGCGCCATGGAATATAGCTTTATCGGGGGAAGCTTAGGCGCAGTGGTAGGGGAGATGATCACCCGGGCCATCGAGCAGGCGCTTGAAAGCAAGCAGCCCTTGGTCATTGTCTCCGCTTCTGGCGGAGCCCGCATGATGGAAGGGGTCTTGAGTCTGATGCAGCTGGCGAAAATCGCCGCCGCTCTGGCGCGCCTCGATGAAGCTCGCGTACCCTATATTTCGGTGTTGACCGATCCGACGACCGGCGGAGTGACGGCATCGTTTGCCATGCTAGGGGATCTGAATGTCGCCGAGCCTGGCGCGCTGATTGGCTTTGCCGGGCCGCGCGTCATCGAGCAAACCATCCGGCAAAAGCTTCCCGCGGGCTTTCAACGCAGTGAGTTTCTTCTCGAACATGGCATGCTGGATGCCGTGGTACACCGTAGCGAGCTGAAAGCTTTTATCGCCCGGGCTCTTGATTTCATGACCCCGACTGCGCGCGGAGCTGTTTCCGCTTAGCCTTCAAATCCCCTCGTTCCTTACCCCGCACTCGCCGCCACCGGCTCTTCGATGCTGGCCGCCCGCAAGAACTTGGCCGCTTCTTCAGGTGGCGTGGGATTGATATAGAAACCCGTTCCCCACTCAAATCCCCCGGTACGCGTCAGCTTAGGCACGTATTCAATATGCCAATGGTAGTGATCATTGGCGGGGTCTTGCGTGGGTGAGCTGTGGATGACGAGGTTATAGGCGGGATTATCGAGAACCCGGTCGGCTTTATTGAGCAGAACGTGGATCGCCTTCGCCAGATTTTCAAACATGCGGGAGGAGGAGTTCTCAAAAGCGGATTCGTGCTCTTTTGGCAGAATCCAGGTCTCAAAAGGAAAGCGGGGCGCGTAGGGGGCAAGGGTCAGGAAATCATCATTTTCCGCAACCAGGCGCGCTTCGGCTTCGCTTTCCTGCTGCACAATGTCGCAGAAAACGCAGCGCTCCTTATAAATATAGTACTGCTTGGCCCCTTCGATTTCCTCGGCCACATAGATGGGTACGATAGGAAGCGCAATCAACTGGGAGTGCGCGTGTTCAAGCGACGCTCCCGCTGAATCACCGTGATTTTTGAAAATGAGAATGTATTTGAAACGCCGGTCCTTTCTGAGATCAAGGATGCGGTCACGGAAGGTCCACAGCACGTCTTCGACTTTCTTGGGCGGCAGGTTGGCCAGCGTGGCCTCGTGGTCATTGTTCTCGATGATAACTTCGTGCGCCCCAATGCCGTTCATCTTGTCAAACATGCCCTCGGCTTGGCGGTTCAGATTGCCTTCGATACCGAGAGCGGGAAACTTGTTGGGGACCACTCGCACCGTCCATCCTGGCGTATCTCGCACAGGCGGGCCACCGTTTTGGCTGGGGCGATAGGCTTGAATCTCCGGAGGCGTCTTACTTTCATTTCCGTAACAGAAAGGGCAGAACCCGCCCTTCATTCTTACCGCCTCGCGAGCGAAATCGGTGGGACGTTTGGCACGGTCAGTGGAGATAATAACCCAACGGCCGACAATGGGATCTTTTCTGAGTTCGGGCAAGTAATCGTTTCCTCCTCCCGCTGCCAACCGGGTAAATTTATTTTACGACGAGAGGGGCTCATTCTGGAATAGTTTGAATGCCGTACTATCTCAGCCTCGCCCTCTTCCCGTGATGCAAATTCTTGTTCTATTTAAGCGCGAGCTCGAGGCACTCCTCGAGCACACCGAGCGCAACCTCTGCCTGCTCTTTGCTGGTAATGAGCGGCGGAGCGATGCGGATGGTGCTCGGTCCGCAACCGAGAAAAAGAATGCCGCGCTCGAAGGCCAGCTCGATCACGCGATCGCGTTCAAGCGGAGCGGCCTGTTTGGTTTGCTTGTCCGCCACCAGCTCAATGCCGATCATCAAGCCGCGGCCACGCACCTCTCCCACCAAGCCGTGCTTTTCCGGCCAGGGGCGGATGCGCTCGAGGATATGGGCTCCCACGCGTTCCGCGTTGCCGAGTAGATCCTCGCGCTCGATCACATCGAGTGTCGCCAGGGCGGCTGCGATCGAGACCGGATTTCCGCCGAAGGTTGAGGCATGCGAGCCTGGCACCCAGTCCATGATCTCGGCTCGGGTTAAGGTGACGCCTAGAGGCATCCCGGAAGCAATGCCCTTGGCGATGCAAACCATATCCGGATGAACACCCGTATGCTCGATAGCCCACCACTTACCGCTACGTGCGACACCGCTCTGTACCTCATCTGCGACGAGCAGGATTCCGTGTCGATCGGCGATGCGACGCAGTTCGTGCATGAAAATGGCGGGGGCAGGCACGTATCCCCCTTCGCCCTGAATGGGTTC
>JAFAPG010000380.1 GCA_019247235.1 Acidobacteriota bacterium | reverse complement strand
ATTCTTTGCATAGAATGCTTTCTTTTGCCTGGACAGCGGCCACTTCTTTCTCCATTTTGCCTCTGCGAATCAGTACCGTGATGGGTCTAATCGTCACTCTATTCGGAGTGGGCGAGGCAGTTCGGGCGGTGCTGGCCCACATCTTTCATTGGTACACAGTTACAGGTTGGACTTCATTGCTGGTAACGATGTGTGTCATCGGTGGCACCCTGCTCATCAGCATAGGAGTGCTTGGCGAATATGTAGGCAAGCTCTACGAACAATCCAAGGACCGTCCTTTATACCTCGTAGCCCGCACTCTCAACTTTGACGCTCTGAACCAAGCATCCGCCTCCGCTACTTCGGGGAATACCACCCGGTTGCCTCGCGCGTTGCGGTAAAAGGTCCTCGCCAGCGCCATATGTTCACGCGTCAGAGGGCGACTTCTTGAATTGTGGAGCACTCCGGGAAAACCTGGCGAGCGCAGTCCGCGCGGGCTAAGATGCCAAATGAGCGGCGCACAACTCGAACTTCCTCTAACTGCGGTGCACACCGCGAATTGTTTCCCGCCGGATAGTGGCGGTGAAGGGCAGGTAAGGTCTGAAGCCGGCCTGCTCAGCATTTCTTGCGGCTTAAAAGGGGCCGCCTGGGTGGGTCTATAAGCGGGTGTCGTGCTCTCAATCATCCGGTATTGGCAGCTTGTTCGAGATACCAACGGTGTTTCAACACCAAGAGTCCATTCCAAGGTACTCGGCCGGTTCCGTAAAAATCCGACTCCAATACGCGAATTTTGGCGGCGTCTTCGATGGAGTCGGCTTCGGTGCTCTTGAAATCGAGCCAAACTTTGACCGTGTACTCTCCTGGCATCAGGGTAAAGCTAGGAATTTCGCAGGAGACGATTTGGCGTCCGCTGCGCTCTTTTTCCCAATGATTGGGCTCAAACAAGCTGTGGGCGGTAAAGATGCGCTGCCCGTAGGTATTGTTGAATCCCAAACCGACATTAAACACTGATGTGAGATGGGGAAGATCAAAATGCACTCGCACCTTTAACTGCGAACCTATGGCCAAGCCTTCATTCAGTGGCTGCTCGTCGTCGGTGAAAAATTCCATCCGGCGCAGCAGGCGACCGACAATCGAACGTCGGTCGCCCACGCCCTCCAATTCGATGATGTGACCTGTTCCGCTGACGGTCGAGAGACTGTTCAGGTAGTATTGAATCGCTTGCTTCGCCCCCCCGTCGAAGCACAGGCTGCCTCGATTCAGCACGATTCCTCGAGAACAGAGATTCTCGATGGCGGCCATATTGTGCGAGACAAAGAGAACCGTGCGTCCGCCCCGACTGACCTCTCCCATTTTACCGAGACACTTTTTTTGGAAGGATACGTCACCCACCGCCAGTACCTCGTCCACGATCAAAATCTCTGGGTCCAGGTGTGCCGCCACGGCAAACGCGAGTCGGACATACATGCCGCTAGAGTAATGTTTAACCGGCGTGTCCAGAAATTTTTCCACTTCTGCGAAAGCCACGATCTCGTCGAAATGTCGTGCGATTTCCGACCGGCGCATGCCCAATATGGCACCGTTTAAAAAGATGTTTTCGCGACCGGTGAGCTCAGGATGGAAGCCCGTGCCCACTTCGAGCAAGCTGGCCAACCTTCCCCGCATAGTAACGCGCCCTTCGGTTGGACTGGTAATGCGGGAGAGGATCTTCAGCAGTGTGCTCTTGCCCGCGCCATTGCGTCCGATAATGCCAATGACGTCGCCCTGGGCAATGTCGAAGCTTATATCCTTCAAAGCCCAAAAAATGTAGGGTTGCTCCTTCACAGGTGGCTGGTGCCGGCCAATAAAGGGACGGAAGGGTGCCGTTGCCGTGCGCACAAGCAGTTCACGGAAATTATCATGAGCTACCACGCGATGCGCGCCCAGCTTGTACTGCTTGGACAGGTTTCGAAGCTCAAGCACTGGCTTCATGATCAACTTTCAACCCCGCACCTTTAACCCAACGGTGAAACGCGACTCAGATGATGTCGGCAAAACGGTTTTCCATGCGTCTGAAAATAAATAAACCGGAGACAAAAAGGAACACGCTGATGGCCAGCGAAGAACCCATGATCGACCACGAAGCCGGGCTTCCCAGCAGGGCATGGCGAAACCCCACTACCACGCCCGCCATTGGATTTATGCTGAGCAAGATTTGAAGGCGCTTGGGGAGATAGCTGGCGGGGTAAATTACCGGGGTAACGAACAGTCCCATCTGCACCATGAATGGGACCGCATATTTGATGTCGCGAAAGCTCACGTTCATCGCTGAGAGAATGAATCCGCTGCCCGCGGCGGCTAGCACTGCCCCCAAGGTAAACACCGGCAGCCAACCGATGGCCGCGGTGATCGGCCAGTGGTAATAGAGCAGCAGGACCGCCAACAGCAGCAAGGAGAAGAAAAGGTCGACGAGCAGTGCGCCGATGGCACCGAGCGGGATAAAAATACGAGGGAAGTAAACCTTCGAAACCAGTTGTTGATTCGCCAGCAAGCTGTTACTTGACAGCGTCACGGAGGTGGCAAAGAAGGTCCAAGGAGCCAATCCAGCGTAGGCGAATAAAGTGTACGGTGGTCCGTCACTTTGTACATGGGCCATGCGATGAAAGACGAACCAGAAGATCAGCATGCCGATGAGGGGCTGGAGTATGGCCCAGAGCCCTCCCAGCAAGGTTTGCCGATAACGGATTTTGATATCACGCCATATTAAGAAAGCCAGCAACTCGCGATAAAGCAAGGCCTCCTTGAAATCAAAAGCTTGCCATCCTTTGCGTGGTCCAATAGTGAGCTCAAATGACGACATTTTTCTTATTCTGAGGCTTCCAGGTGGGCGGTTCCTGAAAGCATTTTTTTCCTACGGTGGTACCCCTCGCGGGAAAAGGGTATCTAAGAACGACACTTTGTCAGCGTTTTCCTGAGGTTTGCACAAATTGAGACTCTTGTCCAGATCACGTGCCGGCGTGTCCTCCATGTCCGGCCTTTCAATGGGAGGTGGCAAAGGAGTGACGCCCGCTAGTCCTGGGCTTGTTGACGCCCACCGGCAGGCTGGACCAAGGAAGGAGGCTTGTGGACAACTGGTACGGGCCGCTGTTTTATCGAATATTTCAGCAGGCACCAAAGCGCGCGAAACCCATCCTTCCAGCCGATTTTCTTGCCTTCTTCGTAGGTACGGCCCCAGTAGCTGATGCCTACTTCATAGATGCGCAGGCGGCGCTTGGCCACTTTGACAGTAATTTCCGGTTCAAACCCAAACCGGTCCTCCTCGATAGGAATGGACTGGATGATATCTCGACGGAAGGCTTTATAACAGGTCTCCATGTCGGTGAGATTCAGGTTGGTGAGGCAATTGGAAATGAAGGTCAGAATGGAGTTTCCCACGGAGTGCCAGAAATATAACACGCGGTGCGGAGCGCCGCCCAGGAATCGCGAGCCATAGACGACGTCCGCCTTACCTTCGATCAATGGCCCCAATAAAGTGGGGTATTCCGCAGGGTCATACTCAAGATCCGCATCCTGAATGATGACGAAATCGCCGGTGGCTTCCTGAATGCCGCGGCGCAGGGCTGCGCCTTTTCCCATATTGCGCGGCTGAAAGAACGCTCTAACTTGGGGACGTTCGGCTTGGAGTCGGCTG
>JAFAPG010000928.1 GCA_019247235.1 Acidobacteriota bacterium | reverse complement strand
TATGAAAATCGGCATTATTGGCGCCGGCCAAATTGGGGGCACTCTAACCCGTGGCTTCTCTGCATTGGGACACGAAGTCTTCGTGGCGAACTCCAGAGGACCGGAGACCCTTGCCGAGTTGGCAAAGCAGACGGGAGCAAAAGCGGTCACCGCACAACAGGCAGCACGTTCAGGAGAGGTCGTCGTAGTTACCATTCCCGAGCGCCACGTGCCCAGCCTGCCCAAAGACTTGTTTGCCGGGGTGCCAGAAAGCGTAGTCGTCGTGGATACCGGGAATTATTATCCGCGGCAACGTGACGGCCGCATCGCCGAGATCGAAGAAGGTCTGCCCGAGAGCCGCTAGGTAGAGCGTCAGCTTGGCCGGCCGGTAATCAAGGCCTTCAATAATATCTACGCGCGGCATTTGGCGGAGAAGGGTCGCCCGATCAGCAGTCCTGATCGCATCGCACTCCCGGTCGCGGGCGACGATGCCAGCGCCAAGTCAAGAGTCGTGGACCTGGTCAACCAACTCGGTTTCGATGCCGTCGATGCCGGAGGGCTGGATGAATCCTGGCGCCAGCAGCCAGGCACCCCAGTTTATACGGCCGATCTCAACGCGGAGGGCGTGCAACGCGCTCTCGGTGAAGCAAGCAGAAGGCGCCCATCGCAGTTCCGAGCTACGGATGAAAGTCCGGGAAGTTACGCCAAGCCAGCGTAAGCCGATGTCCGTCGAAGGCGACCATCTTAACAACTCACCTCGCTAGAGAAAGGTGAACAGGACTAGAGGCCCGTTGCTGCTGAATGGGCAGCAGCGGGCCGTCGATCATCATCGTACCCGGTGTTGAACTCTCAAGGGCGTGCGGGATCTCGACGACCCTTAATGATTAGATGATCTCAATTATTAGAAGAAACAATCGGGGATCACTGCCCACCTCGCCCTCTGGGGGCGTTTAGACGAGCACACGTTGGGGTTTCGGGACCGTCGTTGCTCATTGGCCGAGAGCTGAAATACCCGGCGCCGGCGATGATCAGCGCGCCTCCCACGAGGGCCGAAGGGCCCAATTTCTCATGCAACCAGAACACCCCAAGAATAGCGCCGACCAACGGCTCCAAATTCACGAAAACTCCCGCCTCGGACGCGGGAACCTGCTTGAGTCCCCAATTCCAGAGAACTGTGGTGCAAGCTGTTGCGAGCAACCCCTGCTCAGCGACGGCCGTCCAGGCTCGACGCGAGTAATGAAGTGAAGGAAGGCCGACTGCGGCCAAGACAATAATGGCCAGCAGAGACGTGCCCAACGAAAAAACCAGTGCGGTCACCATTAGCGCGGAATGACGGCGCATGAGATTTTTCGAAATCATGATCCAAGCAATAGCCGCACACATCGACAGCACAACCAGCAGGTCGCCAGCCAGACTGCCACCCGCGCCAAGAGCGCTTCGCCCGGAAAGGGCGATCAGGCCGGAGCCCAGGGTAGCGCATGCCAGCGCGAGCCAGCCGTAAGAATCAAGTCGCTCGCCCGAGAATAGCGTCGAGGCAATGGCGAGCAATATGGGAAGGGTGCCAACCATCAATGAAGCATGCGATACGGTAGTGAGCGAAAGCCCTTGAAATTGCACTAAGTACTGCACCGGCACGCCGAGCACGGCGGCTACCCACACCCAAGCCCACTCTATCGCCCGAAGGTTAGGCCGACGCCAGAGAAGGACGGCCACCAGCCCAAGACAAGCGAACGTGAAGCGATAGAGAACCATGGTGGTGACCGGCATTTCGAGCAACGCGATTTTGCCAAAAAAGAACCCTGTTCCCCACAGGCATCCTGCCGTCGCCAGAGCGAGTGTCGGAATCATTCGCCCCTGTTTCGCTGTCATGGCGAGATTGTAAGGGAAGGCGGCCGCGCCGATTACGGCCAGTGAAGCGTCACCTTTGGGTCCAGAATTTCGTCCTCGGCAGCCTAAGTCTCAGACCAGGCACTTCGGCTGCAATCGATGACAGTGCCTTTCCTCTGCTTGCTCACAGCCAAGCTGGGAGACGGAATCGGCATAGGTAGCTGGGCTGAGAAAACTTTCAGACTCTGATGCGCATCGTTTTATATCGGAATGTTCAAGTCCACGGTGCGATTGGGAAGACCTTCCCAGGTTGGTTGGTTATGGATGTTAAACAGCTGAAGCAGCTTACGCAAATCTTTGAGCAACAACGATTGGAAGTGCTCTCCTCGATCAGCCGCCTCGAGCAAGAAGCCCGAGCGCAGGTCGAAGATGGTCCGCAGGATCTTGGAGACCTGTCGGTAAGCACTCTATCGAAGGAGTTCCTCTTTCAGCAGCTGACGGCGAGTCGCAATCGACTAGGCAAGCTCGAGACTGCATTGCAACGGGTTCGCAAAGGCGATTTCGGTCAGTGCCTAAATTGTGGCAGCGATATCGGCATGAAACGTCTTAAGGCAGTCCCCTGGGCCGAATACTGTCGCGATTGCCAAGAAGCGCTTGAATTGGGACAGCCCACGCCCCTTCGCAATACTGCGGACTGAATCGCGGTGTTTTTTCGAGCAAGCTGGTTCGGTACACTGAATCAAGTCAGATTCATGGATCCGATGTCAATGACGAAATAGTGTGTCTCAAAACATGATGACCCATAACCACCCACTCGGCCGGAGGATTGTTCGCCTGGTCGGCAAAGCCATCGCAGAACACAAGATGATTCGCGCCGGCGACCGGGTTGCGATCGGCCTTTCGGGAGGGAAAGACAGCACTACGTTATTGCATGCTCTGTTGACACTGAAGCAGCGGGCGCCGATCGCATTTGAGCTACAGGCTTTTACCGTCGAACAGGGAAAGTTTCTAGGTTCCTTGGCTGGATTAAAGGACCACCTCTCCAAGCTCGGTGTGCCCTGGCGGCTCTGGGAAGATCGTCCTTCACTCAATCTGCTTCGGGACGCAGTGGAGCACGGATGCGATCTCTGCAGTCGCTACCGCCGTCGCGCGGTCTATCAGCTCGCGCAGGAAATGGGTGCAAACGTCATCGCCTTCGGGCACACGGCAGATGATTTCGCTGAAGCCATGCTGCGAAATCTGGTCTTCACGGGTGTGGTCAAACCGCTGCCGCCAGTAGCCGTGTCCTCAGGAAAGGATTTTCGTCTGATTCGTCCTCTGTTGTATGTCGACGAAGAGACAATCCGCGCCTATTCCCAGAGCAGTTTCCTTCCGATTACCCCCTGCGCCTGCTCGCTTCGGGAAGGCGCGAGAAGCAAAATACGTGGATTCCTCGAATCCTTGGTCGCGGACAATCCTCATGTTCGATCGAACCTGGTTTCTGCTGGAGTGCAGGTCTGGAAGGAAAGAAGAGCGCTTGGCTCAGAGATGGCTGCAGCGGAAGAAGCCGCGCAGGAGATATAAACATTGATTAGCGCGCCCGCGCCGATCTCTGCTGTAAGAACATTCAACTGAGTGCCTGTCAAAGTAGCTGCGATTGTCCATCGACATTGGTGTCACGCGCAGAGCCGATCTCGAGGTAATTCTCCGGTGTTCATCGTACCAGGTAAGCGCTAAATTCCTGTACTCGCCGGAACTGGCCAGCCGACGCATTCCCCGCCAGAAACTCGAACGACAGAAC
>JAFAPG010000074.1 GCA_019247235.1 Acidobacteriota bacterium | reverse complement strand
TTGATAGTTCTTTTTCTGGGCACATTTGTCAGTTCACTCGTGCTCTCCTTTGTCTTGACCAAAATCGTGCGGGACCACGCGACACGGAGAGGATGGGTAGTGGCGCCTGGCCAGGATCGGCACCTGCACAGCTTGGCCCTACCCCGTTTGGGAGGCATGGCGATTGTCCTCTCGTTTTTGTTGGCCTTGACCATGTCGCTGTTGCTTGCCAAGTACCTCGAGCCGGTTGCAAGTCTTTCGTTAAAGCCACTCATGACCATTCTGCCGCCCGCACTTCTTATCTTCGTGCTGGGCATCTGCGATGACGTCTATACCCTGGGCCCGGTGTGGAAGTTTAGCGTCGAAGCAGTTGCCGCAGCCATGTTGTTTGCCGGAGGGCTGCGCATCTTCAATTTGCCGCTCTTGTTTGGTGCGCACCGGTTTTCTTGGTTTACAGGTCTTTTACTGACGATTGTTTGGGTGATTGCGATTACCAACGCCTTTAATCTGATTGACGGCCTGGACGGGCTGGCGGCCGGCTCAGCGCTTTTTTCTACATTCGTTGCCTTCGTGGTAGCTTTGCTTGGAAAACTCTCGCTCATTTCGCTGATTACCCTGTCGCTGGCCGGTTCGATCCTTGGTTTCTTGCGGTATAACTTCAATCCGGCCACCATCTTTCTGGGAGATTGCGGCAGTCTATTTATCGGATTCATGTTGAGCTCGTTAGCGCTCTACGGTACTGAGAAGGCTCCTACCATCATCGCGGTCTCGATCCCCTTGGTCTCATTTGGACTGCCAATTCTAGAGACCTCGCTTTCGGTGGTGCGCCGATTCATTTCCGGAAAGCCGGTCTTTACCGCGGACCGCCAACATATTCATCACAAATTGTTAGACCGAGGTTTATCCCATCGGCAAGTAGTGATCGTTCTCTATGGAGTGTCGGCCATGTTCGCTCTTCTCAGTCTTTTTTTGTTATGGCCGACCGGCAGCACCATTGGGCTGGTTCTTGCGGTATTGGGAACTGGAATTTGGATGGGAGTCCAGCACCTAGGATATCCCGAGTTCGGAGAGATTCGCCGCATCGCGCAACGCACGATCGAGCAGCGCCACATTTTGGTCAACAATCTTGCCATTCGTCGTGCTACCGAGGAGCTCAAAGTTGCTCAGAGCTTGTCTGAGATCACGCAGATATTAATGGCGGCATTTACCGCCAATGATTTTGACGCCTTTGAATTGCGCACCGAGCGAGTGGCCGCTCGCTATGGCATGCGGGTAGTGGGGGAAAGCTCTAGATACCGGTTCCTGTGGCGAAAATCTCAGCATTCGCGCTGTGCTGACCTGGAGAAGGCTTGGAGCTTGCGACTCGACCTGCTCAGCCCCAGCAATCAGCGTTGCGGGGAGTTCACAATCTTTCGCACGTACGCTCATCGCGACCTGCAGCTCGATATCAATCTGTTGACTGCTGCTTTTGCCACCGCGCTGGCCAACGCGGTTGAGCGGGCCACGATTCAAGAACAAGAATTTCTCACCAGCGCTGAGAAGACAATGCTCGTTCCGGCGCAGGCCGGTTGACGCCCCCACGACTTGAACCATTCCCGTTACTTTATTCACAACGAACTTAGCTTTTAATTTTATCGCTTCCAGCTTGGAGGAAACTTGTTCGATGCCCGCACTCATGTCTGCTCCGCCGGTGCATTTCTTAGCTCTTCAAAGTGCAATTTTTTGCGTACAGTGTGAGCTGATCAGTGCCAACAACACTCCCCGATGTCTAGCCTGCGGAAGTCAATCGGTCCTCAGTCTTTCGCGCCTTCTCGGAGGTTCGCTGCGCAGCCAGCCCACGGCGCGTCTCATCGAAGACGATGAGTTGAATCGCCTGGTGCGGCAATTGCTTGAAACCCTTCCTGGTGCTGAAGAGCCCGGCTCCCTCAACCGGCATTTGAGCCTTCCTCGGCGGCACCATGCCCGCTCCTCCGACAGCTCTGGGCCGCTTGCAGCCGGCCTGTTGCTATCAAGAATTGAGCTGGAGCCGGCGGTCGGCGTAATCACGGAACGAGCGCAAGTTCTGACCGGCGCGACTGGTGCGGCGATTGCATTGCGCAAGGGCAGCGAGGTGATTTGCCGGGCCCGGGCGGGGCGAACGGCTCCTGATTTAGGGGTGCGTCTGCAAACCGATTCCGGCATCTCCGCGCAGTGTATGCGCACCGGCGAAGTCGTGCTCTGCAACAATGCCGAAGCCGATCCCCACGCCGATCGCCTGAGTTGCCGGAGGCTCGGGGTGAGGTCCATCTTGGCCGCCCCCCTACGGCAGTTCCATCGAACCCTGGGGATCTTTGAAGTCCTTTCCGCTGTGCCCAATGCCTTCAATCCCCAACACGTGGCCACCATGCAACTGCTTTCTAGCATGATGGTTGCCGCCATTACCCGAGCTTGGCGCCGCGAATCTGCGCCCGTCCTAGCGGCTGATGTCCTATCGGCTGATGCTTAATAGGATGAAGAACCTGAGCTGCTGGGGTAAGATGGATATAGATTCGCTATGGATCAGGTTCGCCCCTCAACGGATCTCTGCGCGGACAACTTCATATTGGCACGAGACCGAAGGCGCACGCCACGCCAGCGCGTGCACACCCCCGCTTACGCCAACCTGAGCGGCAGCGCGCAAGGCGCGCCCCTCGAGC
>JAFAPG010000757.1 GCA_019247235.1 Acidobacteriota bacterium | reverse complement strand
ACGGTCCGATACATCCATTGCGGGCATCCGCGCAGTGGCGCACGCCAGACGTCTTTCTGCTTGAAGTCCTGCGTTACCAGATTCATTACGAATATTGTGGGAAGAAAAACGACGAACACGACGCCGGGGCCGAGGACCGCAAGAGTTCCCTCGAATAGATATGCATTCCCAAACAGTGATGCCACGTGGACCACCAACATGCCATGAAGCCAACGATCGCTAGTGCGAAGAATGGATAGATTTTGGCCCTTGTCAGGCCAGCCATCTTATGTGACTTGTCGTTCATCGGTACAACTCTTGTGGAAGGAACCGCTGAATTATCGCTAGTCACATCCTCGCGTTCCGCTCCTAAATAGCTACACAGGCCAAAGTAGCGCCTTAGCAAATAACTCTTAAAGGTTCCAGAAGATGGCCCCGCTCCCGCCTAATCACCAGTCATTCTCAATACTCGACTCGCTACACTGATATCGAATGGCCCCGTGGAGCAAAGCACTCGCACTTGCATTGCTCGCAGTGTTGGCGTGGGCGCCGGCGCGTTGTCTAGCGGCCTGCGCGCAGCCGCTCGATCCACCTTGCCATTCGAAAGCGCACCAGAGCCCCGAAAAGCCCTGCCCACAACACAACGCGCTTGGCTCCATCACTAAAGCGACGATCATCGATTCGCAAGTGATCCAGATAGAGCAGCCCGCCGACGTTTCTGCCACAAGTTTTAGCTTGGTGCTGGATTTCTCGCGTCAAATCTGGCGGTCCGCATTTCACGCGCAAGACACCTTCGGTGTCGCCCCGCCGCAGCGTACAGCAGTACTGCGTCTTTGATCGCTCTCTTGTAGTTCCTGCCTTATCCGAAAACTACAGGAGCATTTGTGCCTTTAAAACAAAACTTTTTGTTGCTATGTCTCTGCGCGTCCGCGCTCGCCGAGTCCGGCCCGCTGGATGTGCAGTTGATGCCTCACGATCGCATGATGCAAGGCTCCGCCATGAATATGGCGACGATGCACATGGATGGAATGAACACGGCAGACCGCTTTCTGATGAACCTGATTACGGGTTCGGCCGTTAATCCCTCCGCTTTCGCAATGCCGATGGTGATGAAGAATCTCGGATCGTGGCAGACGATGTTCATGGGCCAGGCGTTTCTCGTCGACACCCAGCAATCAGGCCCGCGCGGCGGCGACAAGCTGTTTGCGCCGAACTGGTTCATGGGCATGGCCGAGCACTCGGTTGGCGAGCGGAGCGCTTTTCAATTCCAGCTTATGATGAGTCTCGATCCCGCCACCGTCACCGGCCGTCGGTATCCATTGCTGTTCCAAACCGGAGAAACTGCATTCGGCAAGCCGCTCGTCGATGCCCAACATCCGCACGACCTGTTCATGGGAATTGCCGTCCAATACGCTCGGACTCTGACTGACACTGCCGTGCTGCAACTCAGCTACTCGCCGGTGGGCGATCCCGCTTTGGGCCCCATCGCCTTTCCCCACCGCGCTTCGGCCATTGAGATTCCACAAGCAACGCTCGGCCACCACTGGCAAGATTCCACTCACATTGCAAACAACGTCGTCACCGCAGGTATTGCCTATCAAAAGATCAAGCTTGAAGCTAGCGGATTTTACGGGCGCGAACCCAACGAAAATCGGTGGAACATCGACTTCGGTCCAATGAACTCGTGGTCCGCGCGGCTATGGTATTTCCCAACCGCCAACTGGGCCACGCAGGCTTCCGTGGGCCGTCTTGCCAACCCGGAAGCGTCGCATACCGGAGATGTCGTCCGGTCAACTGCCTCAGTCCACTACTCGCATCCGCTTCACAATAACTTCTGGTCTTCGAGTCTCATCTGGGGTCGCAATCACAGCACCAGCTCCGGTCGCAACACAAACTCTTATGCGCTGGAATCCGTGCTCCCGCTGACGCGGCATAACCTGATCACCGGCCGCGCCGAGTTGGTGGACAAAGACGAGCTCTTCGCCGCCGACCACGCTCTCGAAGACCGCATTGCCGCCCGCTATGGCTCCACATTCCGAATCGGCGAGTACACAATCGGATACACGCACGAGATCCCGTTCTTCCGTTATCTCGGGACCGCGATAGGCGCGAACGTCGAATTCTACTCCTTGCCCCCGGCCATCAAGCCCTATTACGGCAACCATCCCATAGGCGGGAACGTCTACGTCCGCGTGCGGCTGAAATCGCCTGAATGAGTCGATTCGCGCCGGAAGTCCAAAGGTTGTCATAATGAGGG